>JAJDYL010000071.1 GCA_022825195.1 Alphaproteobacteria bacterium | reverse complement strand
CGCGTCTTCCAGAACTACGACGATATCCTCGATCACTGCTGCAATGCCTGGAACAATCTCGTTTCACAGCCAGAACGGATCGCCTCTATCGGTACACGAAAATGGGCCAATGGGTTCTAAACAGTGACCCTTGGTATCAGCTACCGTTCCCGCGACCTCTGCCTCGGCTGGATGAACGCGCTGGATGTTGGTGAGCAGGACCCGGAGATCCATGCATGAGCCAATTGTATTGTGACTTGACGATAGCATTCTCCGGTCCAGACCGAGCCCCGCGTTTCCGCCGCCATGGCCGCTCCTTCCGTTCGAATGCTCTCGTTCGCGGGCGATGAAACCGGTTCCCCGGACCGGGCGGTCTGGACCGGATCTCCGCGCGACAAGCTCAGACGGTTTCTCCAGGCCTGTCATCGCCCAAATGCGATTGTCCGGGCCTCTGGCCGGTATGCGCTTGATTGGCGGCAGAGGAAGCATGGAGTCGGTTTTCGTGGTCGGCACAATGAAAGGGGAAGTTCCGTCATGAGATTCTTCGTACTGTTAGCGGCGGCGGGTTGCCTGTTTCTGGCGCCGTTCGGCGCGATGGCCCATAGCGTGGTACCCGAAGCCGAAAGGAAAGCCGCGCTGAAGAAGCTGGGCACGGTCAAGCTCGAAGGCGAGTTCGACACCGTCAAGGGACGCGTGTTGAGAACGCGCGAGATCGTCTTCAGTCCCGGCGCCGTGGTCGCCCTGCACGAGCATCTGGGCCGGCCCGGAGTCGCCTACATCATCGAAGGGGAAATGACCGAGTACCGCGTCGGCGCCGACGGGCGGGCGGTTACTGCGGTCAAGAAAGCAGGCGAGACCGCGCTGGAAGGAACAGGCGTCGTACACTGGTGGAAGAACGCCAGCGACAAGACGGCGCGCGCCCTGGTCGTGGATATCGTCCCGGAGAAATAACCGGTCAGGCTTTCTGCAACATACTGCCCTGGATGAAGAAGCTCCCCGACGGGGCGGCGTGCTCCTGGAATGGTCGGCAGATCCAATTGCCGTTCGCGTATGAAGCATGAGTGATTGTGGGGGGCCGGCGGCACGAGCGCTGATCGACGCCGCACCACCCGATGCCGAAGGCCAGGGCAACCGGCCGCGCTTCAGGCGCTTGGCGTAGAGTGTTGCTCGGCGCGCCGCTTCGAAGCCCATCAGCGCCATAAGTTATGGATGGCGTTGAATTCCAAACGATCCAGACTTGGCGCTTAACGACACATGATCGGTCCTGCAAGCCGGCAGGGCGGTTGAAGTTGTCCGCCATGGCAAATGCAGGCCTCTCCGACATGCCCGGTCTTTATCTCTCCGGTTCCACTTGCCTATATCCATATTTGGACTATTTTGTCAACAAGAACCGAATGTGGAGGACATCATGCAAGCCCGTGCCGTGCCGGCGACGGCAGTCGACCGCAGGGGGTTGTCCGGGCCCGCCCTGCGTGCCTTCTTCCGTATTGCGGCGCTCTGGGGCCTCTCGGTGGACGAACAGATGGCGCTTCTGGGCGTCACGGCGCGCTCGACCTTCTTCAAGTGGAAGAAGGACCCGAACGCGGTTCTCCCGAAAGATACGCTGGAGCGCATCTCCTACATCCTGGGCATCTACAAGGCGCTCCAGATCCTGCTGCCGGACGAGAAGGCGGCGGACGAGTGGGTGATGCGGCCGAATACGGCGCATTCCTTCGGGGGCCGGTCGCCGCTCGACAGGATGCTGTCGGGCCAGGTCGCGGACCTGTTCGTCGTAAGGCAGTATCTCGATGCGCAGCGTGGCGGCTGGGCATGAGCCTCCCTGTCGCCAGGGTCGAGTGGAAGCCGTGCTGGCGGATTATCCCCAGCCGCTTTCCGCCCATCGAACTCTTCGAACGGATATCCGATCCCGGCGATCTGGAGGCAATTTACGAACTCGAGTCCATGACCAATCCCCGGCTTCGGGACGAGGTCGGAGACATCCGCCTCGTTCCCCCGGAAGACCGCGTCAGCGGTCCCGGTTCGAGCGCGATCATGGCGGCGTTCACGCACCTGAACCCGGAAGGCAGCCGTTTCTCCGACGGCTCGTGGGGCGTCTTCTACGCCGGCATCGACCTCGATACCGCCATTGCGGAAACCAGGCATCACCGGGAGCGGTTCCTGCGCGACGCCGCGCAGGCCCGCATGGAATTCGACATGCGGGTATATGCCGTCGACCTGGACGGCGAACTGCATGACCTGCGGGGCCGGCAATCCGACTACCCGCTGGTCTATCGCGAGGACAGCCACGCCGCCGGGCGGCATCTGGCGGGCGTTCTGCGCCGGGAGGGCTCGAACGGCATCGTCTATGACAGCATCCGTCGGGAGGGCGGCGAATGCGCGGCCGTGTTCCGGCCCCGTCTGCTCTCGAACTGCCGCCAGGAGCGCCATCTCAGCTACGTCTGGGACGGCGAGCGGATGACGCATGTTTACGAAAAGCGGGCCCTGCAATGAGCGGCGCCGCAACGGGCCATCCAGGGATGCCGGAAAGGGTGATCGCGATAAAGCCATCGGCAAAGCGCAGGACGGTCGTCATCCATAACCGGCTGACATTGCGCGAAACCCGTCTGGCCGCCACGCGCGACCGGTAGCATGGCCTTCAGATTATGGCATTCGAGCAGCTGGCGGCGCGACTGGCCGGCGGCCTGGCCCGGCCGGTCGATGACGAGACCCTTCGGGACGCGATCGGGTCCGTTCTGGCGGACACGGAACTCGGCGAACTCGACGGCATCAAGGACCTTCCCGGCATGGTGAATGCCGCCGCCGATACCTTGCGCAAGGCGTGACGGGCCGCGAGATCGACGAGAAGGTGACACCTTGGCAATCGACAGCATAAGGGACAGTTGGCTATGCCGGTTCCCGATTTTCAGTCGTTGATGCTCCCCGCCGTCAAGGCGTTCAGCGGCGGCGGGGAGCCGCCGCTTTCTCGAGTCCGCGAACGGACGGCGGCTGCCGAGGGACTCGCTGCCGAAGATGTGCGGGAAATGCTCCCGAGTGGCCGGCATGGGGTCTTCGTGAACCGCGTGAGATTGGTCGTGATTTACATAAAGCGCGCCGGGCGGCTGAAGCGGATCCGTCACGGCGTCTATCGGCTGAGAACGAGCCAGTTCTCGCGATCAAGTTCTGTAGCTTGCCCCTTTCGGCCATCTGGCACCGGCCGTCGGCCATGCCTTTCTGGCCGAAGGCGTGCTTTCAGGGATGCTTGCTGGAGAGAATTCCGGCACAGTTTGTGAATCCGAATATCGATTTTCCGTTGGGGAAGGGCATGGACCTGATGAAATTCCGCCTAGTGTTCGTCGCCGCGGCGGCGGGAGCGGCGCTTACTCTCAGTGGGTGTCCGGGTAGGGATGGAGCTGTGTTATACCAAGGGTCACTGTTTAGAACCCATTGGCCCATTTTCGTGTACCGATAGAGGCGATCCGTTCTGGCTGTGAAACGAGATTGTTCCAGGCATTGCAGCAGTGATCGAGGATATCGTCGTAGTTCTGGAAGACGCG
>JAJDYL010000121.1 GCA_022825195.1 Alphaproteobacteria bacterium | reverse complement strand
GGATCGACGACGACCGCGCCGACGGGGCCGAACATGACTGGCTCTACCAGCGCCGCAACGGCTATGGCGACATCTACGACCCGTGGGCGCCGGAGGAGGTCGAGGAGCGCAGGCGTAGCCGGCTCGAACGGGAAGCGGAGGCCCGCCGCGCCCGCGAGGACCGGACCGGCGAAGAGGAAGAAGAAAAAGAAGAAGAGGAAGACCGGCAGGACGGGGACCGGTTCGACCGCGTGGATTTCGCCCCCGGCCATGACGGAACATGACAATTCATGACATTTCCGGGAGGGTGCCGGGGACGCGCGCCTATCTCAGCAGCTCCACCGGTTCGTCGAGCGGGTGGCGGCCTTCGCGGTCTTCGATTTCGAGCACCCAGATGTCGGGGTCGCGGGCGGTCTCGCGGGCGATTTCCTCGTCGGCTTCGGCCTCGGGGCCCGGCGGGCGGGCGAGCCAGCGGCGGCTGTCGCCTTCGGTCCATGCCGGGCGGAGGAGTTGCGCCGTCCCGTCCAGGCGGTTGAGCTTCAGCAGCACCGCGCCGGCCCCGTCGAAGCCGCGCCGCGCCACCTGCGCCGCGCAGCCCCGGACCGAAGCCGCCCGGATGCAGGCCTGGATATAGATGCGGGGCGTCAGCGCCATGGCGGCGCCGGACTCAGGCGTGTCCGGGCACGATGTGCCGGGTGGGAGACGGCCGGAAGGTCGCGCGCTTGAGCCAGCGGTTCTGCGCCGGGTCGAAATCGTCGCGCTTGTGCAGCAGGAAACCGTTGTCCCAGAGCACCGTGTCGCCGACCTGCCAGCGGTGCCGGTAGACGAATCGCGGCCCGGTCGCATGCGCGATCAGCCGGTCGAGCAGGGCGCGGCCCTCCCCGGCCTCCATGCCGTCGATGCCGGCCATGGTGCCCGGATCGAGGTAGAGCGCCTTGCGGCCGGTCACGGGATGGGTGTGCACCAGCGGGTGGGTGACATCCGGCGTGCGGCGGCGGATTTCCGCCTCGGCCATCTTGTCGATCTCGCCGTAGCCGGCCACCCGCACGGCATAGCTGAAGATGCCGCGCCGGCCGTCGATCCGGGCCTTCGTCTCCTCGTCGAGGGCGGCATAGGCGGCTTCCAGATTGGCCCAACTCGTCGGCGCCTGCCCGGCCCGGGACTCGACGCAGTAGAGCAGCGAGCCGGTCGCCGGATGGGTCATGTAGGACTGGTCGGAATGCCACGCCAGCTCGCCCTGGCCGATGCCGCCGATGGTGTCGCCGCCGGGGCTGCGCATGTTGGAGATGTAGGTGATCTCGGGCTGGTATTTCGACGCCCAGTCCTCGCGCACGATCAACTCCAGCACGCCGAACCAGGAGGCGGCCTCCGCGAGCTCGGCCTCCGAAAGCGCCTGCCTGCGGAAGATCAGCACGCCATGCTCGGCCAGCGCCAGATCGAGCGCCTCGCGCATGTCCTCGTCCTGCGGCTCGTGCAGCGCGACGCCTTCCACGATTCGCGCGAAGCTGTTGCCGGCGGGTTTGAGTGTCAGCATGGCCGTCAAAGCTCCTTCAGCAGCGACTCGATATCGTCCGGACCCTCGACCGCGACGCCGGACATTGCGCGGTCGATCCGCCGCACCAGACCGGACAGCACCTTGCCCGCGCCGAGCTCGACCACGCGGTCGATGTCGTTGTCGCGCATGAAGGTCATGCTTTCCCGCCAGCGCACGGTCGCGGTCACCTGGCGCACGAGCAGGCCGGAGAGGTCGGAGGCGCGCTCCACCGGCTCCGCCGTCACATTGGCGACCAGCGGCACCGAGGGGTCTTCCGTCGCGACCGACTCCAGCGCCTCCGCCATCGCCTCGGCGGCAGGTTGCAGCAGCGAGCAATGGAAGGGGGCGCTCACATCCAGCAGGATCGCCCGCCGCGCGCCGCGCGCCTTCGCCAGCGCCACCGCGCGCTCGACGGCCGCGCGGTTGCCGCTGACCACGACCTGGCCGGGCGCGTTGTCGTTGGCCGGGTCGCAAACCTCGTCCTCCGCGGCGTCGCGGGCGACCTCCGCCGCCGCCTCGAAGTCGAGGCCCAGCAGCGCCGCCATGGCGCCCGCGCCCACCGGCACCGCGCCCTGCATCGAGCGCCCGCGCAGTTTCAGCAGCCGCGCGGTGTCCGCGAGCCGGAAGCTCCCGGCGGCCGTCAGCGCCGAATACTCGCCGAGCGAATGCCCCGCCAGGTAAAGGCTGGCGGCCGGCAGCGACACGCCGCCCTCGCGCTCCAGCACCCGCATGACCGCCATGCTGTGCGCCATCAGCGCCGGCTGCGCGTTCTCCGTCAGGGTGAGCTCGTCTGCGGGGCCTTCGAACATGAGCCGCGAGAGGCCCTGCCCGAGGGCGTCGTCCACTTCCTCGAAGACCTCGCGGGCGGCCGCGGACGCCTCCGCCAGCGACCGGCCCATTCCGACCGCCTGGGACCCTTGCCCCGGAAAGACGAACGCTCGCGCCACGAACCCCTCCCGATGCCCTGCCGCCGGGTAGCAATCAAGGCGCGGCGGCAGACGCTGTCAAGGGCGGAGCGGGCGGCTTGCGCGCATGGCGCGTTCGTGTATAACGCCGCTCCCAGTGCAATGTCGGGACGAAACGCATAGGCGATGGCTCTCTACGAGAATGTCTTCATAGCGCGCCAGGACATGTCGCCCGCCCAGGTGGAGAACCTGGCGGACGAATATGTGTCCGTGATGGAATCCCTCGGCGGCAAGCTCGAGAAGCGCGAACATTGGGGCCTGAAGACCCTGGCCTACCGAATCAAGAAGAACCGCAAGGGCCACTACGTCCTCTTCAATTTCGATGCGTCGGGCGATGCGGTCGCCGAGCTGGAACGCCGGATGCGCCTGTCGGAAGACGTGCTGCGCTACCTGACGGTGCGGATCGAAGAGGTCGACGAACGACCGTCGGTCATGCTGCAGGCGCGCCCGCGCGACGACCGGGGCCGGCGCGACATGCGCCCGCGCCGGGATGCCGGCGAACGGAAAGAGGAAGGCGCCGGCCAGCCGGCCGCCGCCGTATCGGAGGCCGCCCAATGAACGCCGCGCCCCGCCGCCCGTTCTTCCGCCGCCGCAAGAGCTGCCCGTTCTCGGGGCCCAACGCGCCGGACATCGACTACAAGGACGTGAAGCTGCTGCAGCGGTTCCTGTCCGAACGCGGCAAGATCGTGCCCAGCCGCATAACCGCCGTTTCGGCGAAGAAGCAGCGCGAACTGGCGCGGGCGATCAAGCGCGCACGCTACATGGCGCTGTTGCCCTACGTCGTAAAGTAGGTCCAGGACCGCTGCCCGCGCGGGTGGGATGGGCAAAGACCTCATCCTCTTGACCGTAGGCGGGCTGGCCGCCGGCGCGCTCTTCGGTTCCATCGTCACCGGCTCCATGGGCGCCGCGCTGCTGGCCTATTTCGCCGCAGCGCCCCTGTTCCTGGTGGGGCTTTCCGTGGGTTGGCTGCCCGCGGCCGCCTCCGGCCTCATAGGCGCGGCCGTCGTCGCCGGGGTCATGGGGTTTTTCGCCGCCGGCTATTTCGCGCTCATCGTCGGGCTGCCGGTCGCGGTGCTGTGCCGCCAGGCCCTGTTGAACCGCCCGGACGGGCAGGGCAGCGTCGAATGGTATCCGCCCGGCCGCCTCGTCGCGGCGCTCACCGCCCTGGCGGCTGCGGCCCTGATGGCGATGTTTGCGGTCGCCGTGCTGGAAGGCGTGGATCCGCGGCAGGAGGTGCAGCAGACCATCGGGGCGGTTCTGGATGCCGGAATGCCGCCCGAGGTCGCCGAGCGCGCCAGGGAGCAGGGCCTGGCGGAACGGGCGGCGGCCTTCCTGCCGGGCATTGCCGCCGCGCTGCTGTTCCTGACGCTGGCGCTGGACGGGATGCTCGGCCAGGCCATCGCCGCCCGCCTGAATATCGCCCGGCGTCCCTCGCCCTCATGGCGCGGCATGACGCTTCCGGCCTGGCCGCTGTATGCGCTCGGTCTTTCCTGCCTTGCCGGGATTGCCGCCAGTGGGACGCTGGAGTATATCGGCCGGAATCTGGCCATTGTCTTCGCCGTTCCGTTCCTGCTGCAGGGGCTCGCCGTAGTCCACGCCGTGACGGCCCGGCTGCCGGGGCGGGCGGTGTGGCTGGCCGGTTTTTATCTGCTGGGGCTGGTGATGGCCTGGCCGTTCGTCCTCGTTGCGGCGCTGGGTCTGGCGGAGCCCTATGTCGGTTTGCGCGCCCGCTTCGGCGGCGGTCCGAAGGAGAGTGAGTGATGGAACTGGTCCTTCTCGAGCGGGTCGAGAGCCTGGGGCTGATGGGAGACGTGGTCAGGGTCAAGCCCGGCTATGCGCGGAATTACCTGTTGCCGCAGAAGAAGGCGCTGCGGGCGACGCCCGAGAACATGACCGTGTTCGAGGCGCGCCGCGCGGAGCTCGAGGCGCGCAACCTGGAGCGCAAGGGCGAAGCCGAGCGGGTCGGCGAGAAGCTGGAAGGGTTCAGCGTCACCCTGATCCGGCGTGCCGGCGACACCGGCCACCTGTACGGGTCGGTCACGGTTCGCGACGTCGCCGAGGCGGCCAGCGAGGTGGGCGTCGAGATCGACCGCAGGCAATTGCGCCTGGCGCAGCCGATCAAGTCGCTCGGGCTGCACGAGATCACGGTGCAGCTGCACCCCGAGGTCCAGGTTCCGATCACGGCCAATGTCGCCCGCACGCTCGATGAGGCCGAAGCCCAGGCGCGCGGCGAAGACGTGCTGGCGATGGACGATGAGGACGCTTATCGTTTCGAGGGCGGGCTCTCGGAGTTCTTCGACGACGACGCTGCCACGGACGGGGCGGCCGAGGCCGGCGAACCCGCCCCGGCGGAAGCGGCCGGGGAGGAAGCGGACGACGACCGTTAGCCTTCCGCTTCCCGCCGGCGGCAGGCATGGGGAAGGGAGAGAGCAGGACCGATGCTGTTCGCGCCGATGCTACGCCGGCTCGTCAAATTCGGTACGCTGACCGTAATCGATCCGCGCGGAGCAGCGCACAAGATGGATGGCGCGGGCGGACCTTCCGTCACCATCCGCCTGCACGACAGTTCGGTCAGCCGGGCGCTCGGCCGCAACCCGGCTGTCGCTGTCGGCGAAGCTTACATGGACGGGCGGCTGACGGTCGAGGAGGGCACGCTGTTCGACTTCCTCACCATTCTGGTCGTCAACCGGCGCGAGGCGCATATCGGGCGCTCCGGGGGCCCGGCGGCGCTCGGCCGGAAGTTCATGGGCCGGGTTCGCACGCACAACCCGGTTGGGGCTGCGCGGCGCAAGGTGTCGCACCATTACGACCTGAAGCCGGAACTGTTCGACCTGTTCCTGGATGGCGACCGGCAATATAGCTGCGCCTATTTCGCGTCGGAC
>JAJDYL010000067.1 GCA_022825195.1 Alphaproteobacteria bacterium | reverse complement strand
CCAGGCGCCGGCAGCACTTCCACACTCCTGAGAGTCGAAATTGAGGTCTGCATTCAGACTCTTACCTCCTGCTTGCTTCGCAGAGGTGAAATCTCAGATCAGAACCTCAGTTGGAAGGTGCCCCGTCCGCCCCGCTTACATCGATCTGACGATTCGCTTCGTCGATTTGTGCGGTAGGGCTAATTGACTTGGAGCAAGACTATTCCTACAGCGATGAAAGTCGGCGGCGGACGGGAGGACGGGCCATGGCGATCAAACTCTACCACTGCGCGCAGGCGCGCTCGATGCGGTGCGTGTGGACGCTGGAGGAGATGGGGCTCGACTACGAGCTGGTGACGCTGGAGTTCCCGCCGCGCGCCCACCACAAGGACTACAAGCAGGTGAACCCGCTCGGCACCGTGCCCTGCCTGATCGACGGCGATGTCTGGATGACGGAGTCGGGCGCGATCTGCCACTACCTGGTGGACCGCTACGGCCCGACGCCGCTCCGGGTCGCGCCCGACGAGCCGGACTATCCGCTCTGGCTCGACTGGCTGCACAGGAGCGACGCCACGCTCACCTTCCCGCAGACGCTGGTGTTCCGCTACCGCGACCTGGAGCCCGAAGAACGCCGCGTGCCGCAGGTCGTGGAGGATTACCGGCTCTGGTTCCTCGGCCGGCTGCGCTCGGTGGAATCGGCGCTGGAGGACCGCGACTATCTCTGTTCGGGGCGCTTCACGATCGCCGATATCGCCATCGTCTGGGCGCTGCATTTCGCGAAGCGGATCGGCATCGACGAGGCCTTCACCCCCAACATCCAGGCCTATTGGGACCGCACGACCGGCCGCCCCGCCTTCGCCCGCGCCGCCGCGCTCTGAAGCCCTACCGCGCCTTCAGCGGCGCTGCGCCCAGATGCATCCCGGCGTCCGAGATCAGGATTTCGCCGGTAATGTTGACGTCGCCGCAGAGCAGCCACACGGCCGCCGCCGCCATGTCCTCCGGCGTCCCGGCCCGGCCGAGCGGCGTCGTCGCCTCGACATTGGCGACCATCTTGTCGTAGCCCTCGCCCATCTTCTCCTGCCACCAGCGGCCGGTGATGAAGCCGGGCGCAACCGTGTTGACGCGGATCTCCGGCGCCAGCGCGCGGGCGAGCGAAAGCGTGAGCGTGTTGAGCGCGCCCTTCGATGCCGCATAGGCGATGGAACTGCCCACGCCCATCACGCCCGCGATCGACGAGATGTTGACGACGCTGCCCCGGCCCTGGGATTTCATCTGCGCCGAGACCGCCCGCGTCATCAGGAAGGCGCCGACCACGTTCACGCCGTAGATGCGCTGGAAGTCCTCCTGCGAGAGCGTGTCGAAATCGTTGCCGGGCCGGAACACGGTGGTGCCGGCGCTGTTGATGAGGCCGTCGATCCGGCCCCAGCGCGACACGGCTTCCTCGGCGAGGCGCCTGCAGTCGTCCTCGTCCGCCACATCGCCCTGCACCGCCGCGGCGTCTCCGCCGGCCTCCCGGCAGGCGGCCGCCACGGCCTCGGCCTCATCCCGGCTGCGGGAATAGTTGACGATCACATTCGCGCCGCCCGCGGCGAGGCGCTGCGCCGCAGCCGCCCCGACGCCGGTGCCCGCCCCCGTCACGATGACGGTCCGGCCTTCCATATCCATGCCTGTCCCCCAAGCCGCGGCGATACCGCCGCCTTCCCGTTCGCTCGCCGCCATTGTGCATCCTTTCGCCGGCCGCCGTCACCCTCCGGCCAGGGTCAGTTCCATGAAGAAAACGCCTTCCATCGGGTTTCGGTAATAGGCCGGGATTTCGCGGAAGCCCATCGAGCGATAGAGCGCGACCGCCTCATGCAGGCGGGTGAGGGTGTCGAGGCGCATGGCCGCGTAGCCGGCGTCCCGCCCCGCCTGCACGACCGCCTCCGCCAGCCTGCGCCCGAGGCCGCATCCGCGCCAGGGCGGGCGCACATAGAGGCGCTTCATCTCGCAGATGCCCGGCTCCAGCCGCTTCATGCCGACGCCGCCGGCAGCCGAACCGTCCGGGGTGCGGGCAAGCAGCAGGCGTCCTCCGGGCGGCGCATACAGGTCCGCCAGCGAGTCCAGTTCCTCCGAAAAATTCTGGAAGGAGAGGTCGGCGCCCAGCCACTTTTGGTATTCGGCGAAGAGTTCGCGGATTTCCGCAATCCCGGCCGCCGCGGCTGCCTCGACAATCGCAATCCGCTGCGCCTCCGCGGTATCCATGGTCACGGCCGCCTAGCCGGCGAAGGCGCGCAGCCGCTCGACGATGGCCCCGTCCGCCTCGAACCCGCCGGAAGCCCGTGCGGCCTCGCGCACGGCCCGGGAGCGGTCGAAGGGCATGCGGACGGGGTGGTCCGGGTCGGCGGGCCTCGCGGTCCGCACGCTCTCGGCATAGTCGGCGATGCGCTGCTTGAAGGCTTCCGTGTCGCCGAATATGTCGGGGCGGATGGCGACGATGAGCATGCCGAACCCGGCGAGGTCCGGCATGAGGCCCTCCGAGCCCGCGAGCACGCCCAGCATCTGCACCATGAGGCCGAGGCCGGAGCCCTTGTGCCCGCCCCAGGCCGTGAAGGCGCCCGCGAGCGCCGTGTCCGGGTCCGTGGTCGGCCGCCCGTCGGGGCCGAAGGCGCGCCCCTCGGGAAGTGCTGCGCCCTGGCGGCGCGCGAGCAGCACCTCGGCGTGCATGATGTTGCTGGTGCCGATGTCCCACACGATCGGGCGGTCCGCCGAGGGAAAGCCGAAGCAGAGCGGGTTGGTGCCGAAGCGCCCTTCGGCGGCGCCGTGGGGCGCGACCCAGGCCGTGGCGTTGGAGGCGATCATGGTCACGAGGTCGCGCGCCGCGGCCTGCTCGGCAAAGTAGCTCAGCATGCCCGTGTACCAGGTATCGACGGCGCCGACGGCGGAGAGGCCCATCGCGTTCGCCTTGCCGATGGCGATGTCGGTTGCGCGCTGGCCGACGATGTAGCCGAGATGGTCCGCACCGTCGATGTGGGCCGAGACCGGCGTTTCGCGCGTGACGGTGATGGGCCGCGCCGGCTGGCCGGTCCGCCCGATGCGCTCGGAGATCGACACCGCCCGCGCGAGGCCGCCATAGGAGACGCCGCGCAGCTCGCTGTCGATCAGGTGGTCCACGATGGACGGGATGTCCTCCGCCGCGAAGCCGAGCTTCGCCATGACGCGGGTCAGCAGCGTGCGGGCATCGTCGATGGCAATGCGCATGGGTGCACTCCTCAATGCATGGTGTTCGGCAGCCAGGTGGAGAGGCCGGGAAAGGCCACCAGAATCGCGAGCATCGCAACTTCCATGCAAACGAAAGGCAGCACGCCGGCAAACATGTCGCCGGTGCCGATTCGTCCGCCGGCAGCCGACACCACCGCGAACAGGTTGAGCCCGACCGGCGGCGTGATGACGGCGATCTCGATCATCTTGGTGAGCACGATGCCGAACCAGATCGGATCCATGCCGAAGGCCTGAATGACCGGAAAGACGAACGGCACGGTCACCACCAGCATGCTGAGCGGATCGATGAACATGCCGAGCAGCAGGTACATGACGATCATGGCGAGGATGAACATCGGCCCCGAGAAGCCCGATTCCGTCACCAGGGAGGTCAGGTCCGCCACGAACCCGCTCACCACCAGAAAGCGGCTGAAGAGCAGGCCGCCGATGATGATGATGAACAGCACGCTTGTGAGTTCCGCCGTCTGGCGCACGCTCTCCCAGATCTGCGCTGCGCCGATCCGGCGCCGTCCGAGCGCGATCAGCAGCGCGCCGACGGCGCCAAGCGCGCCCGCAGCGGTCGGCGGCGTGATGCCGGTGTAAATGCCGCCCAGCACGATCACGACCAGCAGGAACATCGGCCATATGCCCGTCATGCCGCGAATCTTTTCCCTGAGCGGGGTTCTGGCCTCCGGCCGCGGCGCCCAGTCGGGCCTGAACCGCAGCATGACGGGAATGGCGGCCACATAGAGCGCGGCGGTCAGAAGTCCGGGGACGATACCGGCAATGAACAACTCGCCGATGCTCTCTCCCGTCAGTATGCCGAAGATCACGAAGGTCAGGCTCGGAGGAATCAACGCTGCGAAGGTGCCCGCCGCCGCGATGCAGCCCGCGCTGATGCCCCGGTTGTATCCGAGCACCAGCATCTCCGGAAGCGCGATGCGCGTGAACATGGCGGCGTTGACGACAGTGGAGCCGCTGATCGCCGCAAAGCCGGCAGAGGCAAGCGTCGTCGCGATGTAGAGGCCGCCGCGCACGCCCTCCAGCCATCGGTTCACCGCGACATAGAGCTCCGAAATGATCCCCGCCGACGAGGCCAGCGCGCCCATCAGCACGAACATCGGGATGACCGCGAAAGCGTATTCGCTGGCCGTGGCGTAGGGCAGCGTCTGGAAGGTGACGAGCACGAAATCGAGGTCCGTCACCAGCACCATGCCGACTGCGCCCACCAGCGTGATGCAGAACGCGATCGGCACGCCGAGCGCCGCGAACAGGATCATCGCGCCGATTCCGATGAGGCCCATGACGATAGGCTCGGTCACAGGGCCTCGTCCTCGGGCGTATGCGCATCGTACGCGTCCGGATTGCCGACCAGCAAATGCAGGAACTGGCGGAGGCTTTCCAGCATCGCGATCGAACAGCCTGCGCAGACCGCGATCTTGGACGGCCAGATCGGAAACCGGGTCAACCCCCAGCTCCGCTCGTCGATGGCGACGCTTTCAAACGCGCCGATGCCCGTGCGCCAGGCCAGGAAGCCGAAAAAGAAGATCGCGGCGGCGAGCGCCAGGCCGGTGAAGGCCGCCTTGATCCGTCCCGTAAAGCGATTGAACAGGATATCGACGGTGACATGGCCGCGCCGGCGCTGGGCATAGGCAAGCCCCATAAAGACCACGACAGCGAGTCCGGCCTGGCTCATCTCCAGCGCGCTCGGCACGGGCAGGGAGAAGATCTGCGTGCCGAAACTGTCGGCGGTTCCCACGATTGCGAGAAGGCCGATAAAGGCTGCCGCAACCGCCAGCGCGGCGGTGCCGAGCCAGCGGACCGACCTGTCGAGAAAGCGCAGGAGAGCGGTCATCGCGGCGATGCGCCCCGACGCAGGGCCGGGGCCATCCGTGAAGCGGCCGGACTAGAGGCCCAGGTCCTTGCGGACGGCGGCCGCATAGGCTTCGGCCTCCTTCTGCTTGCCGAGCTTGGCCATTTCCGCAATCCATTCGTCGATCATGTCCGGCACGGTATCCTCGAGCTTCTGCTGCTCCTCGAACGCGACGATGGTGGCGCCCTTGTCGACCAGTTGCTGCCTGGCGGCGGCGTCCACCTTCTTCGTGTCGGCGACGCCCCATTCGGTGGCTTCGGCGCCCACTTCCACAAGAAGGTCCTGCACCTTGCCGGGCAAGCTGTCGAACTTGCGCTTGTTCATCGCCAGGTAATAGGCGTTGATGCCGCCGAATTTCACGTCGATGACATAGGGCGCGACCTCATAGAGCTTGAAGACGACGAAGAACGGATAGGTCAGGTAGGAGCAGTCCATCGAGCCGCGCTTGAGCGCCTCGTACATCTCCACCGGCAGGACGTTCACCGGCGTCGCCTTCAGGGCCGCGAACATTTTCGGCATGTAGTTGCCGAAGGTGCGGATTTTCAGGCCTTCGAACTCCTTCACCGTCTTCACCGGCTTGGTGCAGATCAGCTTGTAATTCGGCAGGTAGCGGTTGATGAGCGGCTTGATGTTGTTGCGCTCATATTCCGCGATCTGGTCGGCGCTCTCCCGGTCCATCTTCATGGCGGTGCGCATGACTGCCTCGCCGTCGAAGAAGGTCAGCGGCAGCGAGTTGGTCATCGCGCCGAACGGCAGGGCGGAGGTGAAATAGCCCTGCACCACCGAACCCATGTCGATGGCGCCCTTGGAGACCAGGTCCAGGATTTCGTTCGACTTTCCGAGCGAGCCGCCGAAATGCATTTGCACACGGATCTTGCCGGCAGAGCGTTTCTCGACCTCTTCGGCGAACCAGATCGCCGGGCCGTTCATGTACACGGCCTTCGGGAAGCCGGTCGCATAACGGAACTTGATTTCGGGATAATCCTCGGCCTGAGCCTGCATGGAGCCCGCAAGCAGAAGAGCCAGTCCCGCCAGCCCTGCCTTCGACGCCTTCGACATTTTTCGTCCTTCCTCGGTTTTCGTTGCGGTGATCGTAGCCGGACGCCGCCGCCCGGGCCGGAGGGCGGCGCCGGTATGCTCGAAATGCGGGTGGAGCCCCGCGGAACTAGCGCGGCTTGCGCCGGCGGCCGCCCGTGCCGTCGAACAGGATCCGCTCGCGCCGTTCGGCATCCTCGGCGACGGCCTCGAAGTCCGCCTCATCCATCCGGCGGGCCGGCGGCGGCACGATGGCGAAGTGCCCGAAGCGGTCCTCGCCCGCCACCAGCGCGACCTCCGTTTCCGGCCCGGAACGCGCGCTCATGGAGGGCGCGATATAGCGGATGGCGGCCCCGATGCGCCGGTCGCCGGTGCTGTTCGGGCCGGAGGCGTGGAACAGGTGGCCGTGGTGCAGCGAGGCCTGCCCCGGCTGGAGCACGACATCGACCGCGGCCTCCTCGTCCACCTCGACCTGGATTTCCTGCCCGCGCGTCAGCAGGTTGTCGGCGGCGAAGCTGTCGGCATGCGGCACGATGCGCTCCCGGTGGCTGCCGGGAATGAAGCGCATGCAGCCGCTCTCCTCCGTCGCCGGCGAGAGCGCCACCCAGAGTGTCGTCTCCTCCGCCTTGTCGAGGCCCCAATAGGTCAGGTCCTGGTGCCAGGAGACGTAGCTCGGCGTGTTCGCTTCCTTGATGAACAGCCCCGACCCCCAGACCATCACATCCGGCCCCAGCACCGCCCGCGCCGCCTCGACCATCTTCGGATGGCGGACCAGCCGGTCGAAGGACGGCAGGAAGCGCGCCGGGAAGCCGCGCAGCAGGCCGAGCCGCTTCGGGTCGTCGGCAAGTTCGGCCTCGCCCCGCTCCAGGTCGGCGCGCAATTCCTCCGCTTCCGCCTTCGTCACGATATCGAGCGGAAAGACGAAGCCGTCGCGGGTGTAGTCCAGCGCGATTTTCGATTCGGTCATGTTCATGGCTGGGCCGTGCGGCCGTGCGGCCGCTCTCCGATGTTGAAGGTCGTGTGCGGCGCCTATTCCCGGTAGCCCGGGTCCTCGCGGTCGAGGATTTCCAGATAGGCGGGCCAGTCATTGTCACGGGCGGGCGCGGCGAGGAACTCGTCGAATTGCCGGGCGGTCTTCTCGCAGACGGCGGCGGACGGCATGTCGAGCCCGGTCCCGGCCGCATGCGCCGCCGCCATGGCGTCCAGTTGCGAGGCGCAGGCGCGCTCCAGCTCGAACAGCAGCACCCATGTCATCGGGATGGACGGGCCGGCGGCCAGCAGGCCGTGGTTCTTCAGCACCAGCGCGCGCCCGTCGGGGCCGAGGTCCCGCGCGATGCGCCCGCGCTCGTCCAGCTCCGTCTCGCCGCTCTCCCAGTCGTGGTATCCGACGCGCCCGTGGAAGGCCATCGCGGTCTGCGAGATCGGCAGCAGTCCGGTGTCGAGCGAAGCCAGCGCCATGCCCGGCACGGTGTGGGTGTGCGCCGTGCAGGCGACGTCGGGGCGGGCGTCGAGCACGGCGGAATGCAGCATGATCCCCACCGCGTTGAGCGGGCTGCCGGTTTCCAGCGGGTCGTTGCCCTCGCGGTCGGTCTTGACCAGCGAGGACGCCGTGATCTCCTCGAACATGAGGCCGTAGGGGTTGAGCAGGAAGCGGTCCGGCTCATCCGGGACGCGCGCCGCGAAGTGGGTGAGCGCCAGGTCGGAGAGGTCGTGTTTCGCCGCCAGCCGGAACACGGCCGCCAGATCGGTGCGCGCCTGCCACTCGGCCTCGGAGACGCGGGAACGGATATCGGTCATGGCAGTCGGCGCCCTCTCAGTGCCGGTAGGACGGATCGGCCCGGTCGAGCAGGCGGAGCTGCGACTCCCAGCCGTCATAGGGATTGTAGCTGCGGTTCGCCCTCGGCCGGCTCTTCTGCTCGCCGAGGAAAGCGTCCGACAGCGCGGCGAGCGGCGCGCCGGTGGCCTCGGCGAGCATCTGCGTCTTCGCTGCCTTCTCGAGGTCGTAGAGCCGCGCCCAGGCCTCGCGGATGCTGCGCCCGCAGACCAGGAAGCCGTGGTTCTTCAGCACCATGACCTCGGCGTCGCCCATGTCGGCGATCAGCCGGTCGCGCTCGTCGAGGTCGAAGGCGATGCCCTCATAATCGTGGTAGGCGATGCGCCCGTGGAACTGCATCGCCTTCTGGTTCAGCGGCCTCAGGCCCTGCGGCAGCGCCGCCAGCGCGATGCCGGTGCGCGTGTGCGTGTGCGCGACGCAGGCAAGGTCCGGCCGCTCCATGTGGACGGCGGAGTGGATGGTGAAACCCGCGGCGTTGACCCCGTAGCGGTTCTCGCCCAGCAGATTGCCCTCCGTGTCCACCTTGACCAGGTTGGAGGCCGTCACCTGCTCGAACAGCAGGCCGTATGGGTTGAGGAGGAAGGCGTCCCCGTCTCCCGGCACCCGCGCGGAGAGGTGGGTGTAGGTGAGGTCGGTCATGCCGTGCCGGGCGCAGAGCCGGTAGAGCGCCGCGAGATCGACGCGCACGGCCCACTCCTCGGGGCTGACGCGGTCCTGCATCGAATAGTCGGCGGCATGGGAATCGGGCATGGCGTGAACTCCTCGGGCGGCCCTTCGCGGCTGCCTGCTTTGCGGCGCGCGAATTCTGCATAGGATAGCCGCAAACCCGCAAGCGAAGGAACCGCTCCCATGAGCATCGGCTATGTCGGCCTCGGAAACATGGGCGGGGCGCTGGCCCGGCGTCTCGCGCTCACGCATCCGCTGCGCGTCTTCGACCTGCGCCCCGAGGCGATGCAGGCGCTGGCGGAAGACAATTGCACGCCCGTCCAGTCCGCCGCGGCGCTGGGCGCGGAATGCGGAACCGTGCTGACCTGCCTGCCGACTTCCGACGATGTGCGCCGCGCGGTCTTCGGGCCGGGCGGGCTCGCCGAAGGCATGAGCGCCGGCGGCATCGTCCTCGACCAGACCACCGGCGACCCGAACGCGACGCGCGCCATGGCGGCGGAACTCGCCGAACGCGGCATCCGGCTGATCGACGCGCCGGTCTCCGGCGGCAGGCAGGGCGCGGACGCCGGCACCATCGCCATCATGGTCGGCGCCGACGACGCCGATTATGCCGAGGTGCTGCCCATGCTCCATGCCATCAGCCCCAATGTCTTCCATTGCGGCGGCATCGGCACGGGCCATGTCATGAAGCTCGTGAACAATGTGGTCGCAGCGTCGGCCTACGCGGTCTCCTGCGAGGCGGTTGCGATGGGCGTCAAGAACGGGCTTGAATTCTCCAAGGCCGTCGAGGTGCTGAACAAGGGCTCGGGCCGGACCTACATGTCCGAAGTCATGCTGGCGGCCCAGGTCGAGGGGCCGCATCCGTTCGGATTCGGGCTCGCGCTGATGCACAAGGACGTGCGGCTGGCGACCCAGCTCGGCTCCGACAGCGCAGCGCCCATGTTCGTCTCCAATGTCGTGCGCGAACTGCATCAGGCCTCGCTCGCCCATCTCGGGCCCGAGGCCGATATCACCGAACTGATCCGCACGGTGGAGCGCAATGCGGACGTGAAGGTCGTGCCGTAGAGGCGTGGACGCGGTTGACAGTCTCTGCCGGTCCTGCCGATCTTCCGGCCGGTTCGATCTGGATTGGCCGATGAATGCGTTCGACGTCCTTGCCGCCGCCCATCGGCTGGAAGAAGCCGGCATGAACCGCCGGCAGGCCGAGGCGATCATCGGGACCGCCCGCGACGCCGCGGCCGCAGGCGAACCGGCAACCAGGGCCGACCTCGCGGCGACCGCGGCACCGCCGCCAGCCATGGATGGACCCCGGCTCGGAGGCCGGGGTGACAGTTTGGGGCAGGCCGGGGTGACGGAGAGGAACATGCAACACGAGGCCAACAACCGCAGATGTGTGAACCCGGCAGGGCCGTGAGCGGCGGCCGGGTGTTCAATACCGCCGCAGCCGAGGACTGACGGACCGGGTGCGGCGTCTCCCCGCTTGACGCGGCGGAGCCTGTTTATAGATTGCGGCCCTTCCTGATTCCGGAACATCTGCGCATCCGATGAACGAGATTGCCCTGACATTGCCCGACGGTTCCGTGCGCCCCTTCGCGCACGGCGGCACCGGCGCCGAGCTGGCGGCATCCATTTCCAGAAGCCTCGCCAGAGCGGCGGTCGCCGTTCGCGTGGCCGGCGCACTGCGCGACCTTTCGCAGCCGCTGACGGAAGACGCGGCGGTCGAGATCGTGACGCGCGACCATCCCGACGGGCTCGACCTCATCCGCCACGATGCCGCCCACGCGCTCGCCGAGGCCGCGAAGGAACTCTACCCGGAGGTCCAGATCACCATCGGCCCGGTGATCGCGAACGGCTTCTACTACGACTTCTCGCGCGACGAGCCGTTCACGCCCGAGGACCTGGCCCGGCTTGAGGAGCGGATGCGCGAGATCGTGGACCGCGACGAGCCGATCGCCCGCGAGGTCTGGGACCGCGACGAAGCGGCGGCTTTCTTCGAAAGCGAGGGCGAGCATTACAAGGCCGAGATCATCCGCTCGATCCCGTCGGAGGAGCCGATCACGCTTTACCGGCAGGGCGGCTTTCTCGACCTTTGCCGGGGGCCGCACCTGCCCTCCACCGGCCGGCTCGGCAAGGCGTTCAAGCTGATGAACGTGGCCGGGGCCTACTGGCGCGGCGACCACCGCAACGAGATGCTGCAACGCATCTACGGCACGGCATGGCGCAACGAAAAGGAACTCAGGGCCCATCTGGAGCGCCTGGCCGAGGCGGAGCGGCGCGACCACCGCCGCATCGGGCGCGAGATGGGGCTGTTCCACCTCCAGGAGGAGGCGGCCGGCTCGGTCTTCTGGATGCCCAAGGGCTGGACGCTGTTCCGCGTCTGCGAGGACTATATGCGCGCGCGCCTCGACGCCAACGGCTATGTCGAGGTGAAGACGCCGCAACTCCTCGACCGGGCGCTCTGGGAGGCCTCCGGCCACTGGGAGAAGTTCCGCGAGCACATGTTCGTCGCCGAGGCGGCGGAGGACCGGCTGTTCGCGCTGAAGCCGATGAACTGCCCCGGCCACGTGCAGATCTTCCGCCAGGGCATCAAGAGCTACCGCGACCTGCCGCTGCGCATGGCCGAGTTCGGCGCCTGCCACCGCAACGAGCCCTCGGGCGCGCTGCACGGCATCATGCGGGTGCGCGCCTTCACCCAGGACGACGCCCATATCTTCGCCACCGAGGACCAGGTGACGGCGGAGACGGAGCGCTTCTGCGCGCTGCTGACCAGCATCTACGCGGATTTCGGCTTCGACGACGTGCTGGTGAAATTCTCCGACCGCCCCGAGGTCCGCGCCGGCGAGGACGAAGTCTGGGACAAGGCCGAGACCGCGCTGATGGACGCCGTGCAGGCGGCCGGGCTGGCGTTCGAACTGAACCCCGGCGAAGGCGCCTTCTACGGTCCCAAGCTCGAATTCGTGCTGCGCGACGCCATCGGGCGGGACTGGCAGTGCGGCACCTTCCAGGTCGATTTCGTGCTGCCCGAGCGGCTGAACGCCACCTATGTGGACGAGAGCGGCGAGCGGCGCCGGCCGGTCATGCTGCACCGGGCCATTCTCGGCTCCTTCGAGCGTTTCATCGGCGTGCTCATCGAACATTATGCCGGGCGGTTCCCGCTCTGGCTGGCGCCGGTGCAGGCGGTCGTGGCGACGATCACGAGCGATGCCGACGATTATGCGCGCGAGGTGCTCGAGCGGCTCAAGGCGGCCGGGCTCCGCGCCGAGCTGGACATCCGCAACGAGAAAATCGGCTTCAAGGTCCGCGAACATTCCCTCGCCAAGGTGCCGGTTCTGCTGGTCGTGGGGCGCCGCGAGGCGGAGCAGGGAACCGTCGCGCTGCGCCGGCTCGGCTCGAAGGAGCAAGAAATACTTGCAGTCGGCGACTCGATTCATACCCTGTCTGCAGAAGCGGCGGTCCCGAGCCGGGGCCGTTAGCAAGCAGGAACGAGAAGGAGACGGTCCATAGCTCGATATACGTCTACAGTGCCGCCCAAGAAGGAAGGGCCGCGCGTGAACCAGGACATCGAGGCGCGGTCGGTTCGACTGGTCGGCGCTGACGGCAGCATGATCGGCATTGTGGAGATCCACGAAGCCATCGATGCGGCCCGGGCCGTGGGCCTCGATCTGGTGGAGGTCTCGCCGAACGCGGAGCCGCCAGTCTGCAAGGTCCTCGACTACGGGCGTTTCAAATACGAGGCGCAGAAGAAGAAGAACGAGGCGCGCAAGAAGCAGAAGACCATCGAGGTCAAGGAAATCAAGATGCGCCCCGGGATCGAGCAGCACGACTACGACACCAAGATGCGCTCGGTCCGACGGTTCCTCGACGAAGGCGACAAAGTGAAGGTGACCCTGCGCTTCCGCGGCCGGGAACTCGCCCACCAGGAAGTCGGCCGCGCCGTTCTGGAGCGTGTCCAGAGCGAGCTCGGCGACGCCGTCAAGGTGGAGCAGTTCCCCAAGATGGAAGGGCGGCAGATGGTCATGGTGATGTCGCCGCGCTGACGCGGCGAAGCCGCCCGCTCATTCGACCGGCTTCGGGTGCGACGGCATAGCCGCCGCGCCCGCCTTGCGCGGCTGACCGGGGCCGGCTATACCGCGCGCCTTGCATACGGACGGTCCGGCGCGAATGAGGGCATGCCCGGCCGTCCCGAAGCCGCCTTTGCTCGAGGGACAGGAAAATGCCCAAGCTCAAGACGAAGAGCAGCACGAAAGGCCGGTTCAGGAAGACCGGATCCGGCAAGGTGCTGATGAACCACGCCTACAAGCGCCACTGCCTCGCCAACAAGTCGAAGCGGATGAAGCGCCAGACGCGCGGCACCACGCAGATGTCGAAGCCGGACGCGAAGATCGTCCTCCGCTTCATGCCTTACGCCTGAACCGGGAGGTCGGAAAGCATGTCCCGCATCAAGGGCGGTTCCGGCAACCGCCGCCGGCACAAGAAGGTCCTGGCCCAGGCGAAGGGGTACCGGGGCCGGTCAAAGAACAATTTCCGCATTGCCATCGAGCGCGTCGAGCGCGGGCTGCAATATGCCTACCGCGACCGCCGGACGCGCAAGCGAAACTTCCGCTCGCTCTGGATCCAGCGCATCAACGCCGCCGCCCGCGAACACGGCCTGACCTATTCCGCCTTCATGGACGGCATCGCCAAGGCCGGGATCGAGGTGGACCGCAAGGTGCTTGCCGACCTGGCCGTGCGCGAGCCGGACTCCTTCAGGGCGCTGGTCGAGCAGGCGCGGGAAGCCCGCGCCTAGCCCGCGGGCCGAGAGCGTTTCCCTGGAAAGAGGGCCTCCCATGTCGGACGAATTGACGGCGCTCCGGGACGAGCTGGAGAGCGCCGTTCTGGCGGCCGACAGCCTGGACGCGCTCGAAGACGTGCGCGTGCGCGCGCTCGGCCGCCGCGGCGCCGTCACCGAGCTGATGAAGAGCCTCGGCCGGGCCGCGCCCGGAGAACGGCGCGAGCGGGGACAGGCCCTGAACCGGCTGAAGCAGGCGGTCGGAGACGCCATCGACGCCCGCAAGGCGGCGCTGGCGGAGGTCGAGCTTGAGCGGCGCCTCGCCGAAGAGCGGATCGACATCACCCTGCCCGTCCGGCCTGCGCCGGAGGGAAGCCTGCACCCGATCTCCCAGACCATCGACGAGATCACCCAGATCTTCGGCGAAATGGGCTTCCGCTGGGCCGAGGGGCCGGACATCGAGGACGACTGGCACAACTTCACCGCCCTCAACATTCCGCCCGAGCATCCCGCGCGCCAGGAGATGGACACCTTCTACCTCGCGGGAGAAGCCGGCGCGCGGCCGGTGCTGCGCACCCACACGAGCCCGGTGCAGATCCGCACCATGCTGGAGACGCCGCCGCCGCTCCGGGTCATCGTTCCGGGGCGGACCTACCGCTCCGACCATGACGCCACCCACTCGCCCATGTTCCACCAGGTCGAGGGCCTGGCGATCGACAGGGCGATCCACATGGGCCATCTCAAGGGCTGCCTGATCGCCTTCTGCCGGGCCTTCTTCGGCGTGGCCGACCTGCCGGTGCGCTTCCGGCCGAGCCATTTCCCGTTCACGGAGCCTTCGGCGGAAGTCGATATCGGCTGCACGCGCGAAGGCGGACAGCTGCGCATCGGTGCGGGCGGCGACTGGCTGGAAATCCTCGGCTCCGGCATGGTGCATCCGAAGGTGATCGCCAATTGCGGCCTCGATCCGGAGGAGTGGCAGGGCTTCGCCTTCGGCATGGGCATCGAGCGCATCGCCATGCTGAAATACGGCATACCGGACCTCCGCACGATGTATGATTCGGACCTGCGCTGGCTCCGGCATTACGGCTTCCGGCCGCTGGACATTCCGGACCTGATCGCGGAGGCGGCAGAGTGAAGTTCACCTTCTCCTGGCTGAAGGACCATCTCGACACGGAGGCCACGCTCGACGAGGTCTGCGAGGCGCTGACCATGCTCGGCCTGGAGGTGGACGGCGTCGAGGACCGCGCGCGGGACCTGAAGTCTTTCACGGTTGCCCGCGTGCTCTCCGCGGAGCCGCATCCGCAGGCGGACCGCCTGCGTGTCTGCCAGGTCGATACCGGCGCCGAAGAGGTGCAGGTCGTCTGCGGCGCGCCGAACGCGCGCACCGGCATGATGGGCGTGTTCGCGCCTTCGGGAAGCTGGATTCCGGGCACCGGCCTTACGCTCAAAAAGACCGCAATCCGCGGCGTCGAGAGCAACGGCATGCTGCTTTCGGAGCGCGAGCTCGGCGTCTCGGACGAGCATGAGGGCATCGTCGAACTGCCGGGCGACACGCCGCTCGGGGCGCCTTACGCGCGTGTCGCCGGGCTCGACGACCCGGTCATCGAGATCGGCCTCACCCCCAACCGCAGCGACTGCGCCGGCATTCGCGGCATCGCCCGCGACCTGGCCGCGCGGGGCCTCGGCGCGCTGAAAGGCGTGCCCGGCTGGGGCGAGAGCGTGCCGGGCGCCTTCGAGAGCCCGGTCGCCGTGCGCCTCGAACTCGGCGACCGCCCCGAGGCCTGTCCGCTCTTCGCCGGGCGCTACATCCGGGGCGTGAGCAACGGCCCCTCGCCGAAATGGGTGCAGGACCGGCTCAGCGCGGTGGGCCTGCGCCCGATTTCCGCGCTGGTCGATATCACCAACTATTTCACCATGGACATGGGCCGCCCGCTGCATGTCTTCGATGCGGACCGGCTCGAGGGCGATGTGGTGGTGCGCATGGGCCGCGACGGCGAGGAAATCGCGGCGCTGGACGGGCGCAGCTACACCGCCGACCCCGAAATGGTGCTGATCTGCGACGAGGCAAAGGGCAACGCCTTCGGCGGCATCATCGGCGGCGAGGCGACGGGCTGCACCGAAGAGACGGTCAATGTCTTCGTGGAGAGCGCGCTGTTCGATCCGCTGCGCACCGCCGCCACCGGCCGCAGGCTCGGCGTGCTGAGCGATGCGCGCTACCGCTTCGAGCGCGGCGTCGATCCGACCTCGGCCGTCGCCGGCATGGAGGCCGCCACGCGCATGATCCTCGATTTCTGCGGCGGCGAGGCGAGCCTGCCGGTCGTTGCGGGCGATGTGCCGGAATGGCGGCGGCGCTACCGCTTCCGTCCGGAGCGGGTCGGGAGCCTGGGCGGCGTTGCGGTCCCGGCGGCGCGGTGCGTCGAAATCCTCCGGGCGCTCGGCTTCGAGGCCGGGGACGAAGACGGCGGACTGTCGGTCGCCCCGCCGCCCTGGCGGCCGGACATTCTGGGCGAGGCCGACCTGGTGGAGGAAGTGCTCCGGGTCCACGGGTTCGAGCATATCCCGGTCGCGGACTTCCCCGCGCCGACCGTGCTTCCGGCGCCGGCGCTCACGCGCGCGGCCTCCCGCGCGGCGGTGCTGCGCCGGGCGCTCGCGGCGCACGGCATGGCTGAGGCCGTCACCTTCTCCTTCATGCCGGCGCGCTGGGCGGCGCTGTTCGGCGGCGGGGAGGCCGCGCTCCGGCTCGACAACCCGATCAGCAGCGACCTCGACTGCATGCGCCCCTCCATCCTGCCGAACCTGCTGGACGCCGCGCGCCGCAATGCCGACGGCGGGCGGACGGCCGGCGCGCTGTTCGAGGTCGGCCCGGTATTCCGTCCGGGTGCGGCGGCAATCGAACCCTACGGCCAATTGCAGGCCGCCTGCGGCGTCCGCTGGGGTGAAACCGTCCGCCACTGGAGCGAGCGTTCGCGCCCCGTGGATGCGCTCGACGCCAAGGCGGACGCGCTCGCGGCCCTCAGGGCGCTGGCGGCGCCGGTGGACAAGCTGCGCGTGAGCGCCGATGCGCCCGCCTGGTTCCATCCGGGCCGCTCCGGGGCGCTCAGGCTCGGCGCGGTGGCGCTCGCCCATTTCGGCGAACTGCACCCCCGCGTGCTGCAGGCCCTGGACGCGTCCGGCCCGATGGCGGCCTTCGAGGCCTTCCCGGACGCCGTTCCGGTGCCGAGAGCGAAGGCCGGCGGCAAGCTGCGCCCCGCGCTCGCCCGCTCCGCCTTCCAGCCGGTCGAGCGCGATTTCGCCTTCGTCGTCGCCGAAGAGGTCGAGGCCGGCAGCGTGCTGAGAGCCGTGCTCGGCGCCGACCGGAAGCTGATCGCCGACGCCGCCGTCTTCGATGTCTATCGCGGCAAGGGCATCGAGCCGGGAGCCAAGTCGCTCGCCGTCGCCGTCACCCTCCAGCCGCAGGACGCCACCCTCACCGACGCCGACCTCGAAGCCGCGTCCGCCCGCATCGTCGCCGCCGTCGCCAAGGCCACGGGGGCCGTGCTGCGGGGCTGAGGCGGCGACCCGTCCGGGCCGGAACGGCGCATTCCAGACTAATTCCGATTCAGCAGTTGATTTCGCCGTTTTTATTCTATATTTGTTCTCGCGCAGCTTTGTTTCCCGAAACGTGGCGGACGCGTATGCCGGGGCCCTTCGAGGCCTCCGGGAGCGGCAGACGGGATCGCCGCTCCGGTGTGCTGCGCGGCGGCGCGACTGCGGCGGCGGCGCGGACCTTCGGGGTGGAGGAGAGGAGCGTCCAGCGGTGGCTGAAGCAGTTCCGGGAGCGTGGCCATCTGCGGCCCGGCAGATCGGGCGGCAGCGAGTCGCGGACCGGGCGGTACCGGGACATCATCTTCCGCGTCCTGGCGGCGCAGCCGGGGCTTTCCAGCTACGGACTGCGGGACGCGCTGGCGGCCGAGGGCGTCCATTTCAACGCAAGGACACTGCAGCGCTTCCTGAAGCGCCACAGCCTGGCCGGCAGGAACAACCGTTCCAGCGCCCTCCTCGACCAACTCGCGCAACCGGCCTGAAGGACGGAAACACGGCCTCCCGACCCTCTTCCCGTCGTGCCCGTCCCCATATCGTCATGCCCGGACTTGTTCCACTGCTGTCCGGTTCAGCCATCGGGCGAAGCCGAGCGGGGGTTTTGGGCGCGCGCAACGACTGCTGTCCCTTCGCTTTCCGTCGTGCCTGAATGCGCTGCAGGGCGCCTCATGACGGATCATGACATCCCATGACACTTCCGCCCGTCTCCCGCCCGCCGCGGCGCCGCCGGTATCGTCCGCAGCCATTGGCATCACCGGCACCAGCTCCCGCGCCGGCCGCCGCCATAGGCCCGCCCGTGGCCCGTTTGGAGCAGGGACGCCGACAGCGACCTGCCGTCCAGTATGAGGTCCGCTATGACGCGGCCGCCCCATTTGCCCCAGGCCGGGTCGCGGACGAGGACGCTGCCGGCTCCGGCGACCGCCGCCTCGGTGAAGGCGGTCGCGGCGAGGCCGGCCCGCTTCTCCGCCTCGCACTTCGCGCGCCCGCCCTTCTCGGGCGTATCGACGCCGCGCAGGCGGACCGAGAGGAAGGCGAGCTCCGCCGGCAGGTCCGCGCTGGCATCGACCTTGACCGTATCGCCATCGACGACGCGGACCACGGGCCAGGAATAGTCCGCGGCCTGCAGGGGCGCGGCGAGCAGCGAGGCCGCAAGCGCGACCGCGGCCGCCGCCGGGAACCGGATGCCTCCCCGTTCCGTCGGCGCCCGCCCTGCGCCGGTATGCATTCCGCGAGACCCTCGACATAGAGTTTGGAATGCCTGTTATACATGATTGTTATATGTCATTGGATGGAACGGCATAGACAGACCTCGCCGTCATGGCCCCGGCGAAACCCGATCCTGACCTCCCACGCCCCCCACTGTCGCCCCGGCCCCCGAGCCGGGGCCCAGCCTCAGTCCTTGCGGCAGCCCCGGGTCTTTCGCTTCAGAAATCCTTGCAGAGGCGCAGGGAGTCGTAGATGGCGGCGTGGATGTTGCGGCCGGCTACGGCGTCGCCGACGCGGAAGAGCATGAACGCCCCGTCCCCGTTCGACGCAACCTGCTGCGGCCGGCCCGCGATGAGCGCCTCGATATCCAGCCCGCCGCGGTTCCGGGCCATGGGACCGAGTTCGTGGAACAGCTCCGCGTTCGGCAGCGTGCCGTGTTCGACGACGACCTGGTCCACCAGCCGGGTCTCGTCCTCGTCGCTGTATTCGTTGCGGAGCACCGCCCGCAGCCGGTTGCCCTCGCGCTCGACGGAGCGCAGGCGGCGGTCCGGCGTCATGCGCACGCCCATCGCGTAGAAGTTCGCGAGATAGACCGGATAGTTGCTGGCGCCGATATCGTGCGCGGCCATGCGGTCCGGGGTCACGAGTTCGACTTTCGAGCCGCGCGAGGCGAGGAAATCCACCGCGCTCGGGCCCTGATGGTCGCCATGGTCATCATAGACCAGCACCTCGGCGCCCGGCTCCGCCTGTCCGCCGAGCACGTCCCAGACGCTGGCGACATGCTCGCTGCCCTCGACCCACGCCGTATTCGGCACCCCTCCGGTCGCGACGACCACGATATCCGGCCTCTCGGCCAGCACGTCCGCCGCCCCGGCGTAGCGGTTGAAATGCACCGCCGCGCCCAGATGCCCGACCTCGGAGGCGAGCCATCGGGCGATGCCCAGCAGGTCCCTGCGCCATGTCGCCCTGGCCGCCAGCACGATCTGGCCGCCCGGTTCGCCGGCCGCCTCGAAGACCACGACCTCGTGCCCGCGGAGTGCGGAGACCCGCGCCGCCTCCAGCCCGGCCGGCCCGGCCCCGACCACCACGACCTTGCGCCGCGGGCCGGGGCCCGGCTCCACGACATGCGGCATCGTCCGCTCGCGGCCCGTCGCGGGATTGTGCAGGCAGAGCGCGTCGCCGCCGGTATAGATCCGGTCGAGGCAGTAGCCCGCGCCGACGCAGGGGCGGATGCGCTCCTCCTCGCCGCGCAGCATCTTGGCCGCGATATGCGGGTCCGCCATGTGCGCGCGCGTCATCGCCACCATGTCCACCAGACCCTCGCGGACGCAATATTCCGCCGTCGCGAGGTCGGCGATGCGGGTGGCGTGGAACACCGGCAGTCCGGTCTCGCGCTTCATCTCCGCCGCCACCTGCACGAAGGGGGCAAGCGGGCCGGCCATGGTCGGGATGGACCTGGACAGGCCGCGCTCGTCGCCGACCTGCCCGACGACGACATTCAGGAAGTCGCACATGCCGGTGTCGGCGTAGATCTTCGCGAGCGCGAGGCAGTCCTCCCGGGTCAGCCCTCCTTCCTTGAGCTCGTCGCCGATCATCCTGAGGCCGACGAGGAAATCGTCTCCGACCCGGCGCCGCACCTCTTCCAGCACTTCGAGGCCGAACCGCGCCCGGTTCTCCAGGCTGCCTCCATATTCGTCGGTGCGCCGGTTCACCAGCGGCGTCCAGAACTGGTGGATGAGATGGCCATAGGCGAGCAGCTCGGTGCCGTCCAGCCCGCCCTGCCTGCAGCGCAGCGCGGCATCGCCGAACGCGCGCACGACACGGCGGATATCGTCCCGGTCCATCTCCTTCGGGAAAGAGCGGTGCGCCGGCTCGCGCACGACCGAGGGCGCGACCGGCACCAGCCAGTCCTCGACGTCCCACAGGGTGCGATGGCCCATATGCGTGATCTGGCACATGACCGCGCAGCCGTGCCGGTGGATGCGCGCGGAGAATTCCTGCAGCACCGGAACGATCGAGTCGTCGCCGATGTAGATCTGGCCGAAGGCGGACGGCGAGTCCGGAGCGATATTGGACGACCCGCCGAACATGGTGAGCGCGAGCCCGCCCTTCGCCTTCTCCTCGTGATAGAGCTGGTAGCGCAGTTTCGGGTGCCTGTCCTCGACATAGCCCGGCGCGTGGCTCGTGCTCATCAGGCGGTTCCTGAAGGTCGCATGGCGGAGCCGGAACGGCTGGAGCAGGTTCGGGTAGCGGCTTCCGGTCATGCCCGCGTCCTCCCGGATTCGGCTCGCCGAAGCATGGCGAAACCGTCCGGGCTACCGCAAGCGTTCGATCACGAGGTTCTGGAAATTCCGCACCGAGTCCTCCCAGACCGGCGAGAGGACGCCGCCGCCGGCGGCGATGTCGCTGGCGCGCCCCTGCTGGAGCCGCTCGCACATGGCATGGTCTTCGCTATGCACCTCCCGCCAGAGCGCAGCAAGCCGCCCGGCCCGCTCGCCCGATTCCGGCGCCGGGTCCAGGCTGTAGATCGCGCGCCTTTGCAGGGTGCGGCCGGGCGCCAGCGGCGTGTCGAGATGCACGCCCACCTGGTCCGGCAGGTAGAGCCCGAACACGAAGTTCGGAAACAGCGTGAGGAAGCGCGAGTCCTCGGACAGGACATCCGCCTTTCTCGTCTCGCGGGAGACATCGACGGCGCAGCCGAGGCAGCCCGGTTCATTCACCGTGTAATGGTCGCCAAGCGGCTGGTCGGTGGTCCGGGCATGCACGAATTGCACGTGATAAGGCTCGATGAAATTCTCGATGAGGAGCTTCCAGTTTGCGGCGACCTCCCCGAAGTCGATGGTGGCGAGATGCTGCATCCGCGCGAGATCGAACCCGTCGATCCGCTTCCGGAGCGGCGCCACGAACTCCTCGAACGGCGGCGCGGCGCCGTCCAGGTTGACGAAAATCCAGTCGTGCCATGCCGCCGAGCGGACCGCCGCCAGTCCGTGCTCGCTGCGGTCGAAGCCCGCCGGAGCGGCGCGCGGCTCGCGCCCGCCGAAATAGGGCGCGGCGCGCAACCCGCCGTCGAGCCCGTATGTCCAGGCGTGGTAGGGGCAGCGGATCGCCCGCCCGAGATTTCCGGGCCGGTCCACAAGCTTGAGGCAGCGGTGGCGGCAGACATTGTGGAACGCCCTGATCCCGCCGGCCGTGTCGCGCAGCAGCAGCACGGGCCGGCCCGCAACGGTGACGGGCACGGCGTCGCCCGGCCGGGCCAGCTCGTGAACGAAGCCGGCGAACACCCATGAGGAGGCGAAAATCCGCTCGTTCTCGAGCGCGAAGAACGCCTCGCTGGTATAGGCCGCGGCAGGCAGCCCGCGGGCCACGGGAGCCGGCGCCTCGAACTCCCCGAGCGCGCGGGCTCCGATAACGCTGTGCAAGGACAAATCCATGGCGCCCTCCGCTGCGCAAGAGCGGGGGGTGAAGATCGCTCGGGCCCTCAGGCGAAATTTGCCCGTGGACGAATGGATACTTGTCGATTTCCGACACGCGCCGCAGCAGCCCGTAAACGGACCGCCGTCGTCATGGCCCCGTCAGGCCGAAGTCGGGCGCGCTTTCATGCGCTCGAACCAGGCGGTCACGTTCCCGTTCTCCGGCGCGATGTCCTGGCCGACCTGCTTGCCGAAGGCAAGGAAGCAGTAAAGCAGGATGTCGGCGAGGCTGATGCGGTCGCCGCAGAGGAACTGCCTGCCATCCATCAGCCCGTCGAGCCACGCGATCCTGTCCTGCGCGATGGCCTTGAGCCCGTCGGATGCCTCCGGAAGACAGCGCATCCGGTTCCGGAACATTTTCAGTCCCTCGCCATAGCGGAATCCGCTGGTGAGCGGCTCGCAGATGTTGAGGTCGACCCGGCGCGTCCACATGCGCGTCTCGGCGCGCTCCTCGGGCGTCGAACCGATCAGCGGCGAGCCGCCCTGCCTGTCCGCCAGATATTCGCAGATCGCCGTGATCTCGGCGATATGGCTGCCGTCGTCCAGCTCCAGGCAGGGGCTCTGGCCGGAGGGGTTCTTCGAGAGATACTCGTCTTCCCGGTTGACGCCCTTGAGGATATCGACCTTCTCCTCGGGCACCTCGATGCCCGCTTCGGCCATGAACATGCGCACGACATGCGGGTTCGGCCCGATGGATGTGTAGAGCTTCATGGGGAGCGTCCTTCCTTCCGGAGTTTGCGTCGTTCAGACATGGATCGGGCGGCCGTCCACGGCGAGCGCCGCTTCCTTGACCGCCTCGTTCAGGGTCGGATGGGCGTGGCAGGTCCGTGCGATGTCCTCCGCCGAGGCGCCGAACTCCATCGCCAGCGCCGCCTCGGCGATCATCGTGCCGGCGTCCGCGCCCAGTATATGCACGCCGAGCACCCGGTCGGTGCGCTTGTCGGCCAGAATCTTGACGAAGCCGTCCGTCTCGCCGCTGCACCGGGCCCGGCTGTTGGCCTGGAACGGGAAGCGTCCGACGGCGTAGTCGATCCCCGCCTCCTTCAGCGCTTCCTCCGTCCGGCCCACCGCCGCCGCCTCCGGCCACGTATAGACCACGCCCGGAATCGCGTCATAGTCGATATGCCCGGACTGGCCGGCGACGATCTCCGCGCAGACGACGCCCTCGTCCTCGGCCTTGTGCGCCAGCATCGGCCCGCGCACCACGTCGCCGATGGCATAGACCCCGGCCGCGCCGGTGCGGAAACGGTCGTCGATGCCGATCCGCCCTTGCGCGTCGGTCTCGATGCCGACGCTCTCCAGCCCGAGCCCCGCCGTGTAGGGCCGGCGCCCGACCGCGACCAGCACGGCGTCGGCCTCGACGGTCGAGGCCTCGCCCGACGCGAGCTTCTCGACCGAGAGCGCCACGCCCGCCTTCCCCTTCTTCGCGCCCGTCACCTTGTGCCCCAGCATGAAGGTGAAGCCCTTCTTCCTCAGGATGCGGTGCATTCCCTTGGCAACGTCGCCGTCCATGTTGGGAAGGATGCGGTCGAGGAACTCGATCACCGTCACCTTTGCGCCGAGGCGGCTCCAGACAACCGCCATCTCCAGCCCGATATAGCCGCCGCCGATGACCGCAAGGCGCTCAGGCACGGCTTCGAGCGCAAGCGCGCCGGTGGAGGACAGGATGCGCTCCTCGTCGATGTCGATACCCGGCAGGCCGGCAGGCTCGGACCCCGTGGCGACGATTATGCTGCGGGCCTCCAGCGTGCGCGGCTCGCCCTCGTCGGGAGCGACCTCGACGCGGCCCGGCCCGGCAATGCGGCCGGTGCCCGCGACATGCTCCACCTTGTGCTTGCGGAAGAGGAAACCGATGCCTTTCGTGAGGTCCCGCACCACCTTGTCCTTCCCGGCCATCATGGCCGCCAGATCGACCTCGACGCCGCCGGGGACCACGATGCCGCGCCCGGCGAAACCGTGTTGCGCCTGCTCGAAGAGGTGGGTGCTGTGCAGCAGTTCCTTCGAGGGAATGCAGCCGACATTCAGGCAGGTGCCGCCGAGCGTCGCCCGCTTCTCGACGCAGGCCGTGCTGAGCCCGAGCTGCGCCGCCCGGATCGCCGCCACATAGCCGCCCGGGCCGCCGCCGATGACGACGACATCGAAACTGTCGGTCATGGAGTTCTCTCCTCAGACGTCGAGCAGCAACCGCTCGGGATTCTCGAGCGCTTCCTTGACGCGCACCAGGAAGGTGACCGACTCGGACCCGTCGATGATCCGGTGGTCGTAGGACAACGCCAGATACATCATCGGCCGGATCTCCACCTTGCCGTCCACCGCCACCGGCCGGTCCTCGATCTTGTGCATGCCGAGAATGCCGGATTGCGGCGGGTTCAGGATCGGCGCCGACATGAGCGAGCCGTAAACGCCGCCGTTGGAGATCGTGAAGGTCCCGCCGGTCAGGTCCTCCATGGTGAGCTTGCCGTCGCGCGCCCTCGCGCCGAGGTCGGCGATGCTGCGCTCGACCCCGGCGAAGCTCATCGCGTCGGCGTCTTTCAGCACCGGCACCACGAGGCCCTGCGCCGTGCCGACCGCGACGCCGATGTCGTAGTGGTTCTTGTAGATGATGTCGTCGCCGTCGATCTCGGCATTGACGGCCGGGATTTCCTTGAGCGCGCCGATGCACGCCTTGACGAAGAAGGACATGAAGCCGAGCCGGACGCCGTGGCGCCTCTCGAACGCCTCGCGGTAGCGCCGGCGGAGCGCCATGACCCCGCTCATGTCCGCCTCGTTGTAGGTGGTGAGCATGGCGGCGGTGTTCTGGGCATCCTTGAGCCGTTCCGCGATGCGCCGGCGCAGGCGCGACATCCGCACCCGCTCTTCCCGCGGATGGTCCGGCCGGGGCGCCTTGGCGGCCGGGGCCGGAGGCGCAGGGGCGGCGGGAGCCGGCGCGGCGGGGGGAGGCGGCGGCGCGGCCGCCGCTTCCAGGTGGGCGAGCACGTCGGCCTTGGTGATCCGCCCGCCCTTGCCGGTGCCGGCGACGGCCTCGGACGAAAGCGCATTGTCCGCCAGCAGCTTGCGGACCGCCGGAGAAACCGGCGGGGCGTCGGCCGCGGCCGGCGCCGGCTCCTTCGCCTGCGGCGCCGGCGCGGCGCTTGCGGGAGCGGCCCCGGCCACCATGCGGCCGAGCACGGCGCCGACCTCGACTTCGTCGCCTTCGCCCGCGAGGATTTCCTCGAGCACGCCGCTCCGGGGCGCCGGCACCTCGACCGTCACCTTGTCGGTTTCGAGCTCGACCAGCGGCTCGTCCGCCTCCACGGCGTCGCCCGGCGCCTTCATCCAGCGCGCGACCGTCGCCTCGCTGATGCTCTCGCCGAGCTGCGGCACCTGGATCTCGATCGCCATCGCTCTGCCTTTCCTCCGGTCAGCCCTCGGCAAGCGCCTCGGCGACCAGCGCCTTCTGCTCGAAATTATGCCGCGTCAGGAGGCCGGTCGCCGGCGACGCCGCCGGAGGCCTGCCGACATAGCGCGGCCGGCGCGCCTTGCCGCCGACTTCCTCCAGCACCGTCTCGATGCGCCGGTCCACGAAGGTCCAGGCTCCCATGTTTCCCGGTTCCTCCTGGCACCAGACGACCTCGGCCTCCGGGTACCGGGCCAGCTCCTCGGCAAGCGTTCCCTCGGGGAACGGATAGAGCTGCTCGACGCGCAGCACCGCCACATCGCGAATCCCCGCCTCCCGGCGCTGCTGCAGCAGGTCGTAATAGACCTTGCCGGTGCAGAGCACGACGCGGCGGACCGCCCCGCCTTCGGCGATCTCGTCGAGTTCCGGATTGACCCGGTGGAAGGAGCTGCCGTCGGCAAGCTCGTCGAGGTCCGAAGTGCAAAGCCTGTGCCGCAGGAGCGACTTCGGCGTCATCACGATCAGCGGTTTGCGGAAATCGCGCCTGACCTGCCGGCGAAGCGCATGGAAGTAGTTGGCCGGCGTGGTCGGATAGACGACCTGCATGTTGTCTTCCGCGCAAAGCTGGAGATAGCGCTCCAGCCGGGCGGAGGAATGTTCCGGTCCCTGGCCCTCGTAGCCGTGCGGCAACAGCACGACGAGGCCCGACATGCGCAGCCACTTGGACTCGCCGGAGGAGATGAACTGGTCCATCACCACCTGCGCGCCGTTGGCGAAGTCGCCGAACTGCGCCTCCCACATCACCAGCGCATGCGGCTCGCTCTGCGAATAGCCGTATTCGAAGCCGAGCACCGACGCCTCGGCGAGCGGGCTGTCGATGATCTCGACCCGGCCCTGGTCCGGCCCGACATGCTGGAGGGGGGTATATTTCCTCTCGTTCACCTGGTCCCGCAGCACGGCATGGCGCTGCGAGAAGGTGCCGCGGCCGCAATCCTGACCGGACAGGCGCACCGGAATTCCCTCATCGGCGAGCGTCCCGAAGGCAAGCGCCTCCGCCGTCGCCCAGTCGAGCCCCTCTCCGGTTTCGAATACTTTCGCCCTCTGCCGGAACTGGCGCGCAATCTTGGGATTGAGGTTGAAGCCTTCCGGCACGGCCGTAAGCCGCGCGCCGATAGCCTTCAGCTGGCTGAGCGGGACGGCGGTCGAGCCCCGGCGGTCGCCCTCTCTCGCGACCTCGATTCCGCTCCACGCCCCTTCCAGCCAGTCCGCCTTGTTGGGCTTGTAGCTGTTCGCGGCTTCGAAATCGCGGTCCAGCTGCGCGCGGAAGTCCTCGACGATGCCGTCGGCCTCCTCGCGCGAGAGCAGGCCCTCCCCCACCAGGCGGTCGGCGTAGATGGCGCGTGTGGTCGCATGATTGTCGATGGCTTCGTACATGAGCGGCTGGGTGAAGGCCGGCTCATCCGCCTCGTTGTGCCCCTGGCGGCGGTAGCAGTACATGTCGATGACGACATCGCGCTTGAAGCGGAAGCGGAACTCGGTGGCGATCCGCGCCACATGCACCACCGCTTCCGGATCGTCGCCGTTCACATGGAAGACGGGCGCCTGGACGATCTGCGCCATGCCCGAGCAATAGGGGCTGGAGCGCGAGTCGGTCGGCGAGGTGGTGAAGCCGATTTGGTTGTTGATGACGACATGGATCGTGCCGCCGACGCGGTAGCCCTTGAGCTCGGACAGCTCGAAGGTCTCCGCGACGAGGCCCTGGCCGATGAACGCCGCATCGCCATGCAGCAGGATCGCCATGACCTTGTCGCGCTCATGGTCGCCGCGCTGTTCCTGCTTCGCCCGCGCCCGCCCGATAACGACCGGGTTGACGATCTCCAGATGGCTCGGATTCGGGCACAGCGACAGATGGATCACATGGCCGTCGAACTCGCGGTCCGACGACGTGCCGAGATGGTATTTAACATCGCCCGAACCCTGCACGTCCTCCGGGTTCGCCGGCTGGCCCTGGAACTCGGAGAAGATCGCCTGGAAGGGCTTGCCCATGAAATTGGCGAGCACATTCAGCCGCCCCCGGTGGGCCATGCCGATCACCGCCTCTTCCAGGCCCATCTCGCCGCCGCGCTTGATGATCTGCTCAAGAGCCGGGATCAGCGCCTCGCCGCCTTCCAGCCCGAACCGCTTGGTGCCGATATATTTGCGGTCGAGGAAATGCTCGAAGACCTCGGCCTCCGTCAACCGTTCGAGAATGGCGCGGCGGCCCCGCTCGGTGAACGCGGTGCGGTTGAGCGGCCGCTCGATGCGCTGCTGGATCCAGGCCTTCTGGTCCGGATCCTGGATATGCATGAACTCGACGCCGATGCTCGAACTGTAGATGTCGTGCAGGGCCGCCACGATTTCGCGCATGCTGGCCCGCTCGCGGCCGAGCACGCCGTCGATGAAGATCTGCCGGTCCCAGTCGCTCTCCTCGAAACCGTAGGTCGCGGGGTCGAGCTCGGGATGGTGTTCGGGCTCGTGCAGGCCCAGGGGATCGAGCCTGGCATAGAGGTGGCCGCGCACCCGGTAAGCACGGATCAGCATCAGCGCACGGATCGAGTCCAGCGTGGCCTGCCTGCCGCCTTCGTCCAGCACGGCAGGGGCGGCGCCGTTGGGTCCGGGCGCCGCATCGTGGCCGTTGGAAATCACGCGCGGGCGCATCCGTCCCCAGGCCGCGGGCGGCGGCGGCGCCTCGTCCGCGCGGCCGTTCGTTTTCAGCTCCGCAAAGAAACCGGCCCAACTGTCGTCCACCGAGCCCGGATCGCGCAGATATTGCTCGTAAAGCTCCGCGATGAAGACGGCGTTGCCGCCATGCAGGAAATCATCTGCTGCAGAAGATACCGCCATAGCCTCGTTACCTCCTTCCCGCCGCCTCGCAGGCTCGTCAGCGGCCCAGGGCCTCGAGCATGGTCTCGCCCAGCCCCGCCGGGGACCGGCTGACCGCAATACCCGCCTCTGCGAAGGCGTTGATCTTGTTCGCCGCCGTGCCCTTGCCGCCCGAAACGATGGCCCCGGCATGGCCCATGCGCTTGCCCGGCGGCGCCGACGCCCCGGCGATGAAGCCGACGGCCGGCTTGCGGTCCGGCAAGCCGGCGTAGAACGCCGCTGCGTCTTCCTCCGCGCTGCCGCCGATCTCGCCGATGATGACGATGCCCTCGGTTTCCGGATCGTCGTGGAACAGCCTCAGGCAGTCGATGAAGTCGGTGCCGTTAACCGGGTCGCCGCCGATGCCGATGCAGGTGGACTGCCCGAGGCCCGCCGCGGTGGTCTGCGCGACGGCCTCGTAGGTCAGCGTGCCGGAGCGCGAGACGATGCCGATGCGGCCGCGCCGGTGGATATGGCCCGGCATGATGCCGATCTTGCACGCCTCCGGCGTGATGGCTCCCGGGCAATTCGGCCCGATCAGCCGCGAGCCCGAACCGGCGAGGGCCCGTTTGACGCGCACCATGTCGAGCACCGGCACCCCCTCGGTGATGCAGACGATAAGCGGAATCTCCGCGGCCGCCGCCTCCAGCATCGCATCCGCTGCGAAGGGCGGCGGCACGTAGATCACTGTTGCGTCAGCCCCGGTTTCGGCCGTCGCCTCGGCCACCGTGTCGAACACCGGCAGCCCGAGATGGCGCCGGCCGCCCTTGCCCGGCGCGACCCCGCCGACCATCCGCGTCCCGTAGTCGATGGCCTGCTGCGAATGGAAGGTGCCCTGCCTGCCGGTAATTCCCTGGCAGATCACGCGGGTGTTCTCGTCGATCAGCACCGCCATGGCGTCAGCCCTCCCCGACCGCCGCCACGACCCTGGCCGCCGCCTCGCCCAGATCGTCCGCAGCGGTGATCGGCAGCCCGGAGCGCGCCAGGATGCGCTTGCCCTGCTCGACATTGGTGCCTTCGAGGCGCACCACCAGCGGCACGTCTAGACTGACTTCGCGGGCGGCTTCCACCACGCCGTCCGCGATCACGTCGCATTGCATGATGCCGCCGAAGATATTGACCAGAATGGCCTCTACATTGGGGTCGGAGAGGATGATCTTGAACGCGCTGACGACGCGCTCCTTGTCCGCCCCGCCCCCGACATCGAGGAAGTTGGCGGGTTCCGCCCCCTGCAGCTTGATGATGTCCATCGTCGCCATGGCGAGGCCGGCGCCATTCACCATGCAGCCGATATTGCCGTCGAGCTTGACATAGCTGAAGCCGAGAGCCTCCGCCTGCCTCTCGACCGGCGTTTCCTCGTCCTCGTCGCGCAGTTCCTCCACACCGTGCTGGCGGAATAGCGCATTGTCGTCGAAGCTCATCTTCGCATCCAGCGCCAGGAGTTCACCCCCGCCGGTCACGACGAGCGGGTTGATCTCGATCAGGCTGGCGTCGAGTTCCGTGAACGCGCGGTAGAGATTGGCGAGCAGCCCCGCCGCCCGGCCGGTCCCGGCCGTTCCGAGCCCGAATCCGTAGGCCAGGCGGCGACCGTGATGCGGCTGCACGCCGGTCGCCGGGTCGATCGGAAAGGTCACGATCTTCTCCGGCGTCGCCGCGGCCACCTCCTCGATATTCATGCCGCCTTCGGTGGAAGCGACGACCGTGACGCGGCCGCCGGTCCGGTCCACGAGCATCGAGAAGTAGAGTTCGCGGGCGATGTCGCAGCCTTCCTCGACATAGATGCGCTTGACCGTCTGCCCCTCGGGGCCCGTCTGGTGGGTAACGAGCGTGCTGCCGAGCAGCGCGGCCGCCGCCTCCCGCACCTCCGGAACCGAGCGCACCAGCCTGACGCCGCCGGCCTTGCCGCGCCCGCCGGCGTGAATCTGCGCCTTGACCACCCACACCGGGCCGCCGAGCCTTTCGGCGCCCTCGACGGCCTCGTCCACGGTGTAGGCGACATGCCCGCGCGGCACCGGCACATCGAAACGCGCAAGCACGCCCTTCGCCTGGTATTCGTGAATATTCATCCGGCGCTGCGCTGCGCGCACGCTATTGCCATGCGACCCGCTCCGTCGTTTTTTCCGGCCGCCGGGGCGATCGCCCCCATCGGGGAAACCGGCCCCTTCATCCGCGCTAGTCCGCCGCCTGGGCGCGCATCCGCTCCGCGAGCTCGACCAGTTCCCGCACCGCCGCCACAGACTTGTCGAAGGCGGCCCGGTCGGACTCCGAAAGGCGGATTTCCACCACCCGCTCGACACCGCCGGCGCCGATGACTGCCGGCACGCCTACATAGAGGCCGTTCACACCGTACTCGCCGTCCAGCCACGCCGCGCAGGGAAGCACGCGCTTCTTGTCCTTCAGGTAGCTCTCCGCCATCTGGACCGCCGCCGAGGCAGGCGCATAGAAGGCCGACCCGGTCTTGAGCAGGTTGACGATCTCCGCACCGCCGTCGCGGGTGCGCTGCACGATGTCGGCGATCCGCTGCTCCGTCGTCCAGCCCATTTCGACAAGGTCCGGCACGGGAATTCCCGCAACCGCCGAATAGTTGACCAGCGGCACCATGCTGTCGCCGTGACCGCCGAGCACAAAGGCCGTCACGTCCTCGACCGAAACCTGAAACTCCTCCGCCAGGAAGTACCGGAAGCGTGCGGTATCGAGCACGCCCGCCATGCCGACGACCTTGCTCGGCGCAAATCCGGTAACGCCTTGCAGTACCGCCACCATGGCATCGAGCGGGTTGGTAATGCAGATCACGAAAGCGTCCGGGCAGTTGCGTTTCAGGCCGTCCCCGACCGCGCCCATGACCTTCGTGTTGATGCCGACCAGGTCGTCGCGGCTCATGCCGGGCTTGCGCGGCACGCCGGCGGTGACGATGACGACATCGCAACCCTCCAGCGCCTCATAGCTGCTCGCGCCGGAAATCCGGGCGTCGAATCCTTCTATCGGCGAACTTTGAACGAGGTCGAGCGCCTTGCCCTGCGGCATGCCGTCCACGATATCGAACAGCACGACATCGCCCAGTTCCTTGAGCCCGGCCAAGTGAGCGAGCGTGCCCCCGATATTGCCCGCACCGACCAGCCCGATCCTGTTTCGCGCCATTCAAATCACCCCAATCGCCGCGACGCCGCTGCGGCCCGCAACCTACTGGCTTTCATCCTCTCCGACAAGCGGCTCGCCAGCGGCGGCATCCCCCGACCAGGGGTCCATTTCGTAGGCTGCGGGCGAAGTGCGCGGCAGCACGATGAAGGCGCCCTTGTCCGCCTCGTCCGCATCCGCCCGCCGGGTCCTGCGATAGAGGGCGAACACGCCGAGCGCCGCCGCAGCACAGGCCACGCTGTCGAACAGCGCGCCCGCGCCCGCAAGGTCCATGGCAAGCGCGGAGACCGGCGGCCCGACCACGGCGCCTGCTCCGAATGCGATGAGCAGCCCCGCCGAAGCCGGTACGCTGTCCTCCGGCGGAAGGCGGTCGTTGGTGTGTGCGGCCGCGAGCGGATAGACAGAGAAGATCAGGCCTCCGAACACCGCGCCGAAGATCATCAGCAACTCCAGCGAGCCGTCGCCGAGCGCCCGGAAGACGAGCGCCGCGGCGAGCGAGGCGAAACAGACCCCGGCCATCACGACCCGGCGTTCGATGCGGTCCGAAAGCCTGCCTATCGGGAACGAGAGTACGAAACCGCCTCCGATGAGCGCGAGCCAGAGCGCCGCCGCGCCGGATACGCCATGCCCGGCGGAGACGGCATAGACGGGCGTCAGCCCGTGCAGCGGTCCGATCATGGCGCCTGCCAGCACCGCGGCCGCCATCCCGAGCGGAGAGATGCGCAGGAGGTCGCGGAAGCGAAGCCGCGACGGCTGCGCCACTCCGGGTTGCGCCCGGTTGGAGAGCGACATCGGCAACAGCGACAGGCCCAGCAGAATGGACGCGATGCTGAAAAGGGCGAACCCGTCCGGGTTCGCGACCATCATCAGCAGCGGGCCGGTGCCGAGCGCGGCGTAAACCGCCATCATGTAGGCGGAGAGCGCAGAGCCCCGCCGGGCATTGCCGGACACATGGTTGAGCCAGCTTTCCATTGCCAGCAGAACGCCCGCCATTGCAAAGCCGTTCGCGAAGCGCACCGCCGACCAGACAAAGGGCCCGTCCACGAGCGCATAGATCAGCGCTGCCGCGGAAAGCACGGTCGCGAAGCTCGCGAAGGCGCGGATATGGCCGACGCGGTCTATCACCCGGCCGGAGAGAGCGGACCCGCCAAGCTGGCCCGCGAAATAGGCGGTCGTCACCAGCCCCGCCACCGAGGCCGCGAAGCCGGCGCTCTCCAGCCTCACGCCGATCAGGGCGGTGAGCAGTCCGTTGCCGAGCTGGATGAGCGCCGCCGCTGCCAGGATCGGCAGGATAGGCCCCAGATAGACGGGCATGGGGGCACCTCGCGCGGGAGATTTGTCAGCCGGAGGCCGGAGCTCAGGCGGCCATGTGGCGGCGGGCGATATAGTCCTCCGCCTGCATCTCGATCAAGCGCGATGTCGTGCGGCGAAATATGTCCGCCCCGAGGCCGCGCGGATAGAGGCCCTGCGGCGCGGCCGCGGCGGACAGCACGAGATTGCAGCGCGCCTCGTAAAGGGCGTCGATCAGGTTGATGAAGCGGCGCGCCTCGTTGCGCTCTTCCGGGCGCATTGCCGGCACGCCGGCGACGATGAAGGTGTGAAACCGCGCTGCCAGCGCCAGATAGTCTCCGGCGCCGAGCGGCTTGCGGCAAAGGTCGTCGAAATGGAAGCGCGCCACGCCGCGCGCGGCTTCCGGCACGGCGATGTCCCGCCCCCGCACCGAAAGCGTGTCGGGCGCGCCCCGGTCGAGATCGGTGAGGTCGCGAAACGCCCGGTCGAGTTGTTCCTCCGCAGCAGCGTCGAGCGGCTGGTGATAGACCTTCCTTCCCCTCAGCCGGGCCAGCCTGTGATCGTCGCTGCCTGCCAGTTCGAGCACCTGCAGATGCTCCTGCAGCATGTCGATGAAGGGCAGGAAACGCTCGCGCTGCAGACCGTTGCGGTAGAGGTCGGCTGGCGCCGTATTGGAGGTCGCGACCACGATGACTCCCCGGGCGAGCAGCGCCTCGAACAGCCTGCCGAGAATCATGGCGTCGGCGATGTTGTCCACCTGGAACTCGTCGAAACAAAGCAGGGTCGCTTGTTCGGCCACCTGCGCGGCAAGCTTCGGGATCGGGTCGCCGGACCGTTTCCTCATCCGGTGGGCGCGGTCATGGACCTCCGCCATGAAGGCGTGGAAATGGACCCGGCGCTTTTGCCGGACCGGCGCGGTCTCGAAGAACAGGTCCATCAGCATCGACTTGCCGCGCCCGACCGCGCCGTGGATGTAGACGCCCTGAGGCGCCTGCGCTTCCGGTTCGGGCCGGCGCGCCAGTCCGAACCGGGCCAGCAGCCCGCCCGATTTCGGGCCGGCGGCGGAGCCCAGCGCGTCATGCAGGTCCTGCAGAGCCCGCGCGCAGACTTCCTGGTCGGGGTCGCCGCTCAGCGCCTTCGCCTCGACCTGCGCGCGCCAGGCCGGCAGCGGTCCTGCTGCGGCCTCCGATACGGCGCCTCCCGTCAAGCGAAGGCGCGCTCCATCTCGCGCCGGAAGGCGACCGTCGGGTCGTTCGGGTCGATCTCCACATCGTCCCAGGTCACGGGCCGGCCGACGGGTATGGCGTTGCGGAGCCGCACGCCGTGGGAAAGACCGATGGGCAGCCCGCCGAGCGCCAGCGAGTCCGCCGCCGGCATCAGCTTGCCCCAGACGCAGTAGCCGCCTTCCCCGTCCAGCATTTCGCCGGCCCTGAGGTCGCGTTTCGCGGTGGCGACAACATCGCCGGCCCAACTTTCCGCCTGGCCTGTCGACTCGCCGCGCAGCGCAGCGGTTGCCACCGACACGCCCAGTTCGAGGCCGATCAGGTGCGAGGGCCGCCAGAGCGCCGCATATTCGCCGCTCTCGTCGGTGGAGACGTGGTATTCGGCGAAACAGCGCCGCACATACTCGTCCGCGCCCGCAAAGGTGACGTAAACCCCCTGGCGCAGGTGATTCGGCACCTCCTGCCCGTTCGCGCCGAAACAGGAAATCACCTCCACATAGCCGCCGCGCCCCTCCAGCGTGCCGCCGTCGGCCTCGGGCTTCAGCAGGTCCGCAAGCTCGTAAACGGAGGCGGGCCGGAAGGACAGGCCCTTGCGAGGCACATTGAGCCCCGTCGCATTGGCGACGGCCGCCATTTCGATGCCGGACTTGGTGCCGTCCACGAAGGAGTTGAACATCTGCGCGTTCATGCCGCCAAGCGCCGCCCGCTCGGCGTCGATGCCGTAATATTCCCACACGGTCTCCGGGGTGGACTGGTGGTAGTGCGCCATATGCTTGGTGCCCTTGCCGGCCGCCACGACTTCCAGCCCGCAGGTGCGCGCCCAGTCGACCATCTCGTAGATCAGCGCCGGCTGGTCGCCATAGGCCATGGCGCAGGCCACGCCGGCCTCCTTCGCCCTTCGCGCCAGCAGCGGCCCGGCGAGCACGTCCGCCTCGACATTCACCATGACGATATGGCGCCCGGCCTCGAAGCAGGCGAGCGCATGGCGGATGCCGGCGGCCGGATTGCCCGTCGCCTCCACGACCACCTCGACGCCGTCGGTTGCGACAAGCGCCTGGGCGTCCTCGGTCAGAAACGTGGTGCCGTCGCTGAAGGCGTCAGCGAAGGAGGCGGCGCCGTATCGCTCCGCCGGCCAGTTTATGCGCGCCAGCTGGGAGCGCGCCCGTTCGAGGTCCAGGTCGGCCACGCCGACGACATGCATGCCCGTCGTCCGGCCGGCCTGGGAGAGGAACATGGCACCGAATTTGCCGCAGCCGATCACGCCGACCCGCACCGGCCGCCCTTCTGCGGCCCGCGCCGCCAACATCCTGGACAGGTTCATCCTTATCCTCCCGCTCCGCGCCCCCGTAGCTAGACGACGAACAGGGCAGCATCAAGACAGGCTTTCGAGCCAGAGCCGCAGTCGCTAGGTTTCGCGTCTCTTTCGCTTGTCCTGAGGAGTCCCGTTGCCATGCCGCATTCCGCAGGGGCGCTCGCCGGCTATCGCGTGATCGACTGCACGCGGGTACTCGGCGGCCCCTACTGCACCATGATCCTCGCCGATCACGGTGCGGAGGTCGTAAAGGTCGAGCCGCCGCAGGGTGACGAGACCCGGGACTGGGGCCCGCCGTTCCGCGCCGACGGCGAGGCGGCCTATTTCCAGGGCGTCAACCGCAACAAGCGTTCCATCGGCCTCGACCTTTCCAGGGATGAGGGCAAGGCGGTGCTGATGCGCCTGCTGGAGGGCGCGGACGTCATCGCCGAGAACTTCAAGCCCGGCACGCTGGAGAAGTGGGGCCTCGGCTACGAGGAGGTGCTGAGCCGGCGCTTTCCCCGTCTGGTGCATTGCCGCATCACCGGCTTCGGCGCGGACGGGCCGCTCGGCGGCTTCCCCGGCTACGATGCCGTGATCCAGGCGATGTCCGGCATGATGAGCGTCAACGGTTCGCCCGAGAGCGGGCCCGTGCGCGTCGGCACGCCGATGGTGGATATGGGCACCGGCCTGAATGCCGTCATCGCCATCCTCATGGCGCTGCTCGAACGCGAGCGGTCCGGGCGCGGCCAATTCCTCGACCTCACGCTCTACGACTGCGCCGTCGCCCTGCTGCACCCGCAGGCGCCGAACTGGCTCATGTCCGGCAGGGAGCCGGCGATTACCGGCAATGCGCACCCCAACATCTACCCCTATGACGCCTTCCGCACGCGCGACAAGCAGGCCTTCCTCGCCATCGGCAATAACGGCCAGTGGGCGCGCTTCTGCAACGCCATCGGCGCGGGCGAGCTGGCCGAGGACGCCCGCTTTGCGGACAATGCCGCACGGTCGCGCAACCGCGCCGAACTGAAGCCGCTGCTGGAGGCGAGGCTCGCGGATTTCAACTGCGACGCGCTCTGCGAGACGCTGCTCCGCCAGGGCGTCCCGGCGGGGCCGGTCAACGCCATCCCCGAGGTCTTCACCCACCCGCACACGCTGCACCGGGGCATGCGCGCTTCGGTCGAAGGCGACGAGTGGGAGGCACCCGGCATCGCCGCCAAGCTCTCGCGCACGCCCGGCAGCGTGCGCGCCGCCCCGCCCGTCTTCGGCAACGCCACCCGCGAGGTGCTGGCTGAAGCCGGTTATGCCGCAGCGGAAGTCGAGACCCTCATCGAGGCCGGCGTCGCACTGACGGAGCGGCGACGGGCGTAATCCGAAAGCCGCACGCGCCGGCTGCTGTCACCACACCTCCTGCCAGGCCGCGAATTCGGACGGCCTGACGCGGTAGCGGGCGAAATTGCCCTCATGCAGGCTGAGGAGTTCGCGCTCGGCGATCTCGCAGAAGCGCCCGCGGTCCGGCCCGGCGATGTTCTGTGCAGTCCAGAGTTCGACATGGGCGTTGGCCTGCGCCTTGTCCATGCGCGCGCGAATGACCGCGCCGACGACTTCGCGCAGCGCCGCCCGGTGCCGCAGCCGGACGGGATCGGGCTCGCCCAGCGACTGCCGTACCGCACCGTAGCGGGCAGCCGAACGCCGGTACGCCCACAGGAACACATCGCGAAGCAGTTCGACCCGCCTCAGTTCATAAACGCCGAGAATGGCTTCCGTGTAGAGGTCCCGCGGCACGTCCTCGAACGACAAGGGCGCGAGATTCGCCCTGATGAGCGGGATGTTCGCGGCGAGGCGGGACACCCGCTTGTTGACGTCGTCGAACGCTTGCAGATAGGGGAAGTGAACCATCGCGAAAAAGGCCTGCTCGAACGGGTCCTCGATAGCGGCTGCGGAAGCGAGCAGCCGTCCGAAACATTCTTCGACAAGCTGCGGGGCTTCCAGCGGATGGAACACCGAACCGTAGATGCCCACGCCAGACCGCCGCAGACGGCCGGGCGCATCCGGGTCGGGCAGCAGATTCTCCGCCAGCGCCGCATGCAGATTGAGGATCGTGTAGCGGTCGAAGCCGATGTCCTCCGCCGCATCGACGAGAAACTCGATCGCGCTCTTGTGGTTAAGGATCATCTGCGCGTCGCGCCGGTCCTTTCCCTCCGCCGCCTCGCCGGCCTCGATGAGGCGCAGGGTGTCGAGCAGCGAGTAGGTGTTCCCCTCGAGGCGGCTCGAATTCCACGAAAGGTCGATCAACAGGCGGTTGAGTATCTGCTTGGCGTAGGTGCCCGCGGGCTGTTCGCCGACGCTCGCGCGACCGGCTTGCCAAAGTTGCGCCCGCTCGTTCTTCGACAGGTAGGAGCTGTCATTGGGCCGGTACGAGAACAGGAACTCCGGGTCGTAGCCGACCGGCTGGCGGGCCGTCACCGGGCGCCGCACATATTCCAGGATTTCCGCGCCCGCCTCGGAAAGCGGTTGAGCTTCTGCTGCGGGCTTCTCCGGAACGGCGCCCACGAACGGCCGCTCCGGCTCCGCAAAAACAAGAAAGTCGGGCGACTCCGACAGCATCAGCGTCGGAGCCCGGTAACGCGCCCACCGGCCCGAACCCTCCATGACGAGGCGTCCGCTGTCGACGAGCGTCTTGAGGCGGTATTGCAGGGTACGGCGCGGCGGCGCTGCCTCCAGCGTCCGGGCGATTTCCTGCATGGTCACGCCTTCATGGCGACCCCGCACGATTTGTTCGATCGCTTGTAGATTCGTTTCCCGCTTGCGCTGCTGCACCTTGCCGCTCCAAATTGCGCGTATCGACTTACACGCAATCTATGGCCTTTATACGCAATTTTCAACAGCATCCGCAGCAATTATTGCGCCTATTGCTGTATGCGCAATTCTGCGCCCCGGCCTTCGGCCCCCCGGAAAGTGCTAGCCCGGACGGGTCGTGACCCAGGTCATGCGGGCGTCGTAGCCCTGCTCGAAGGTCTCGATCTCGCCGAGGAACTGCATGGTGAAGTCGATGTCGTCGAGCCCCTGCAGCACCTTGTTCTTCTGGAACGGGTCGATCTCGAAGCTCCAGGTGGACTGGTCGGGCGCGGTGACCGTCTGGCTTTCCAGATCGACCGTGACCTCGCCGCCCGGCCCCTCATGCAGCATCTCGCGCAGCCGCCGGCAGGTCTCGTCCGGCAGGCGGATCGGCAGGAAGCCGTTCTTCAGCGAGTTGCTGTAGAAGATGTCGCCGAAGGAAGGCGCGATGACCGCCTTGAAGCCGGCGGCCGCGAGCGCCGTCACCGCGTTCTCGCGCGAGGAGCCGCAGCCGAAATTCCGGTCGGCGACCAGCACCTGCGCCGCCCGGAAGCCCTCCCGGTTCATCACGAATTCCGGCTTCTCATTACCGTCGGCATCGAAGCGCAGGTCGTGGAAGAGATAAGTGCCGTAGCGCTCGTCCAGCGGGCGGCTGAGGAAGCGCGCCGGGATCACCTGGTCCGTATCGACATTCAGCATGTCGAGCGGCGCGGCGACGGCGGAAAAGGTCTTGAAGGGTTCCATCTGCCTCTTCCTCCACTCAGCCGAATTCGCGCACGTCGGCGAAGCGGCCGCTGACCGCCGCCGCAGCCGCCATGGCCGGGCTCACCAGATGGGTGCGCACGCCCGGCCCCTGCCGCCCGCGGAAATTGCGGTTGGAGGTGGACGCGGTGCGCTCGCCGGGGCGCGCAATGTCGCCGTTCATGCCGACGCACATCGAACACGCGCTCTCGCGCCACTCGAAGCCCGCCTCGGTAAAGACACGGTCGAGCCCCTCTTCCTCGGCCTGTTTCTTGATGAGGCCGGAACCGGGCGAGACGAAAGCGTGCCCGACCCTGATCCGCCGCCCCTCCACCACCTTCGCGGCGGCGCGCAAATCCTCGATGCGGCTGTTGGTGCAGGAGCCGATGAACACCCGGTCCACCTCGATATCCGTGATCGCCTGTCCGGCAGCGAGGCCCATATAGTCGATGGCGCCTTCGAGCGCGGCACGGCGCTCCTCATCGGCCTCGTCCGCCGGGTCCGGCACCCGGTCCGTCACCGCGACGGCGTTCTCCGGGCTGGTGCCCCAGGTCACCATCGGCGCGAGCGCGGCCCCGTCCAGCGCCTCCTCGCGGTCGAAGGCGGCGCCGGGGTCCGAGGGCAGCCCCTGCCAGTGGGCGAGGGCCTTGTCCCATTCCGCGCCGGCGGGCGCGAAGGGCCGGCCCTTCAGATAGTCGAAGGTCTTCTCGTCGGGCGCGATCATGCCGCAGCGCGCGCCTGCCTCGATCGACATGTTGCAGACCGTGAGCCGCTCCTCCATCGAGAAGGCGCGGATGAGCGAGCCCGCATATTCAACCGCGTAGCCCGTGCCGCCGACGGCGCCGATATGGGCGATGATGGCCAGGACCGCGTCCTTGCCGGTCACGCCGAAGGGCCGCTCGCCATTGATAGTGATGCGCATGGTCTTCGGGCGCTTCTGCCAGAGCGCCTGCGTCGCCATGACATGGGCGACCTCCGAGGAGCCGATGCCGAAGGCGATGGCGCCGACCGCGCCATGCGTCGACGTGTGGCTGTCGCCGCAGACGATCACCAGCCCCGGCTGCGTGAAGCCCTGCTCCGGGCCCACGACATGGATGATGCCCTGGCGCGCGTCCTCCACCGGGAAATGCGTGATCCCGTTAGCGGTGAAGTTCTCGCCGAAGACGCGGAAGATGCGCCTCATGTCCTCGGTGGCGAGGTCCTCGATGCGCCGGCTGGTGGTCGGCACATAGTGGTCGGGCGTGCCGGCCATGCGGTCCGGCCGGCGCACCTCGATGCCGCGCTCCTTCAGCTTGGCGAACCCTCCGGCCGAGCCGTCATGGCAAAGGTGGAAGGCGACGTGCAGGAGCGTGTTGCCCTCGCGCTCCAGGATGGCGTGAGCATCCCAGATCTTGTCGAACATCGTGGCAGGCATGGGCATTCGTCCTCAGTAGCCGACGCGGGCGGAGTCATCGACCGCATAACGGTCTTCCAGCGCCTGCACCTCGGCCATGCCCATCAGGTCGAAATACTCCCGGAAAGGCGTGAACTCGTTGCGCATCGGGCGGACGTCGCCGGTCTCCCTCAGCGTCTCGAGCGCGCGCGTCATGGCGGGGATGGCCGCCGAGATCGTGATGCCGGGGAAGATCGCGATGCCGAAGCCGAGCGCCTCCATCTCCGCGGCCGAAAGCTCCGGCGTCTTGCCGCTGCCGGCCATGTTGAACAGGCACGGCGCACGGAAATGCTTCGGTGCGAAGGCGAGCTGCTCCATCGTGGTCATCGCCTCGATGAAGAGAATGTCCGCGCCGGCTTCCTGATAGGCTTCCACGCGCTCGATGGCCGGCTCCCAGCCTTCCACCGCGATGGCGTCGCAGCGCGCGATGACCTGGAAGTCCGGATCGATGCGTGCATCGCACGCCGCCTTGATCTTGGCGACCATGTCCGCTTTCGGGATCACGGTCTTGCCGGCCAGGTGCCCGCAGCGCTTGGGCCAGGACTGGTCCTCGATATGCAGCCCGGCCACGCCCGCGCGCTCATAGGCCTGGACCGTGCGGCGCACGTTCACCGGGCCGCCGTAGCCGGTGTCGGCGTCCGCGACCAGCGGCAGGCTCGAGGCATCCGCGATGCGGCCGGCATTGTCGGCCATCTCGGTCATGGTCAGCAGGCCCACATCCGGCATGCCTAGCCGGCTGGCCGTAGCGCCCGCGCCCGTCATGTAGATCGCGTCGAAGCCGGCCTTCGCCACCAGCCGCGCGCCGATGCCGTCCACGACGCCGGGCGCAACCAGGATTTCGGGCGCCTGCACAAGGCGTTTCAGGCGGGTGGTGTGGCGCTCGGACATCGGCTTTCCTCCTCGAGATTCGCGCGCTCCGAGTCTTGCACAGTCTGTTCCGGGCGCATAGGCGGGGCTATGCTTGCACCCGATGACGGACCATTCGCACCAGCACGCCGGGCAGGAGGCCCGCCAGCCGACGCTTTACGAGCGGCGGGTGGAAGCGCTGCTGTCCCTGCTGGCGGACAGCGGCGAGGCGCGGCTCGTCGAGGCGCACCGCCGGACCATGGAGGCGCTGCGCGACGACGCCTCGGAGGGTGCGGCCTGGTACGACCGCCGGCTGCTCGCGCTCCGGGGCGTGCTGGAGGAGCTCGGCATTCTGGACGGCGTGGACATCGACGCGCGGGTTGCAGCCGAAGGGGGGCAGGCATCGTGATCGCGAACGGCACCAGAGTGCGGGTGGACGACCGGTTCCATGCCGGCCACCACCGCGTGCCCGGCTATCTCAAGGGCCGCGAGGGCATGGTGACGGCCTGTCTCGGAAGCTTCCCGAACCCGGAGGCGCTCGCCTATTTCCGCTCCGGCAAACCCGATCTTGCGCTCTACCAGGTGCGGTTCCGGCAGGCCGACCTCTGGGACGATTACGCAGGCGGGACGGCCGACACGCTCGACGCCGACATTTACGAACACTGGCTCCAGCCGCTGGAGGACAGGCCATGAACGAGACGCATGTTCACTCCCACCGCCATCCCCCGGCGGCCGACGATCCCGCGGGCGGCTACGAGCCGCTGGAGCGCGCGATTCGCGAGCTGCTGATCGAGAAGGGCATTCTCGACGCCGCCGCCATCCGGCGCCGGATCGAGGCGATGGACAGCCTGACCCCGGCGAACGGCGCCCGCCTCGTCGCCCGCGCCTGGACCGACCCGGACTACAAGGCGCGGCTGATGGAGGACGCGGCAGGCCTGCTGGCCGAGGAAGGCTACGAGCTGGAGCACAGCCCGACCGTGCGCGTGGTCGAGAACACCGAGGGCGTCCACAATGTCGTCGTCTGCACGCTCTGCTCCTGCTACCCGCGCATGGTGCTGGGCCTGCCGCCCGCCTGGTACAAGAAAAAGGCCTACCGCTCCCGCGTGGTGCGCGAGCCGCGCGCCGTGCTCGCCGAGTTCGGCACGGAATTGCCCGGCGATGTGGAAGTCCGCGTTCACGACAGCACGGCGGACCTCCGCTACATCGTGCTGCCCCGCCGCCCGGAAGGCACGGAGGACATGGACGAGGACGCGCTCGCCGCCCTCGTCACCCGCGACGCCCTCATCGGCACCGCCCCGGCAAGGGCGCCCGGCGAGAGTTGAGCGAGGCGCCCGCTCCGGCGCAGGGGACGGTGTCCGGCTTTGCCGACGGCCTCGGGGCGTTCGAGTACCGGAACGGCCGGACCGAAGTCACCGAGCGCAACGGCCTCCCCTGTTTCACCAACGAGTTCTGGACTTCCGGGCAGCGGAAGGCGAGCCGGTTGCATGAGGTCAGCTACCGGGCCTGTTTCAAGCCGCAGTTGCCGGCCTTCTTCATCGAGCGGCTGACGCGGCCGGGCGATGCGGTTTACGACCCTTTCATGGGACGCGGCACGACGCCCCTGCAGGCCGCGCTGACGGGCCGGCGGCCGGTCGGATGCGACATCAACCCGCTTTCCGCCATGCTGCTCGCTCCGCGCCTCGCGCCGCCTTTGCTCGAAGAGATCGCCGCGCGGCTCGTGGAAATCCCGCTCTCCGCCCCCTTGCCGGAAGAACCGCTGCTGGGCGACCTGCGCGTCTTCTTCCACGACTCGGTGCTCGCCCGGCTGGCCGCGCTGCGGGCCCGGTTCATCGAGCGCGACCGGGCCGGCGCTCTCGACTCCGTGGACGAGTGGCTGCGCATGGTCTGCCTCAACCGGCTGACCGGCCATTCCCCCGGCTTCTTCTCGGTCTATACGATGCCGCCCAACCAGGCCGTCGCGGCCGGCCGCCAGCGCCTCATCAACGCCAAACGCGGGCAGGCGCCGCCCCCGCGCGACGTGGACGCGCTCATCCTGCGCAAGAGCCGGTCGCTGCTCTCGACGGGCGGGCCGCCGCCGCACCCGCCGGCCCTGCTCGGCACGGCGCCGGCGGAGAACGCCGCTTTCGTGGCCGACGGCTCGGTCGATCTCACCGTCACCTCCCCGCCCTTCCTCGACGTGGTGGACTACCGCACTGACAATTGGCTGCGCTGCTGGTTCGCCGGGATCGACCGGGAGGCGGTCCCGATCGCCGCCCACAGGACGCCGGAGGCCTGGCGGGCTTTCGTCCATGCAAGCCTCCGGGACATTGCGCGCACGCTCCGCCCGGGCGGCTTCCTCGCCTTCGAGGTCGGCGAGGTGCGGGGCGGCAAGGTGTTGCTGGAGGACCATGTCGTGGCGGCCGCCGGCGGCCTGCCGCTCGCCGTCGAGGGCGTGATGGTGAACCGGCAGAGCTTCACCAAGACGGCCAATTGCTGGGGCGTGGCCAACAACCGCAAGGGCACCAACACCAACCGGATCGTGCTGATGCGGAAGACACATCGCCCCGAACCCGCATTACACTAGGGGCGGCTCGAACGGGAGAGGACGGGACATGAAGGTTCTGGTGATCGGGGGAACCGGGTTTATCGGGCGGCGGCTGGTGCCGCTGCTGGCCGGGCGCGGCGCGGAGGTCGTCGCAATGGACATCGCGCCGGACGCCGCGGACTTCGGCGACATGGCCGAGGCGCGCAAGGGAGACGTGACGCAGTTCGACCAGGTGATGGCGCTGGTGGCGGAGACGAAGCCCGACCGGCTGGTCAACCTGGCCTATTTCATCGGCGAGCTGCCGCCGCGCATCGCCCTCAAGCTGGACATTCTCGGCATGGGCAATTGCTTCGAGGCCGCCCGGCTCGGGGACGTGGCACACACCGTCTATGCGAGCTCGCTCGCCGTCAGCGGCCTCCAGAGCCATTTCGGCGAACGTGCTGCGGACGAGGACGACCATCGCTACGGCGACAACCAGTACGCCATGCACAAGATTTTCAACGAGTGGCAGGCGCGGGACTACACGGAGAAATACGGCATGACGATCACCGGCATCAGGCCGGCGAACGTGACCGGACCCGACAAGATCTACGGCTCCATCGACCATGTGCGCTGCATCACCTTCCCGGCCCGCGGAGAGCCCGCGAGCTTTCCCCATGCCGATGCGATGCGCGCGCCCATCCATGTGGACGATGTGGCGGAGGCGTTCGCCCGCGTCACGCTCGCCGAAGAGCCGCGCCACCCGCTCTACAACACGGGCGGCCACGCCATCTCCATGGGCGACCTGGCGGCGCTGGTGCGCGAGTTCCTGCCGGATGCCGACATCTCCTTCGAGAACGAGACCGGCGGGCGGGCTTCCTCGGGCAATTTCCTGATCGACAACAGCCGCCTGGTGGAGGAATTCGGCCTGCAATACACGCCTTACCGCGACCGCGTGCGCCAGATCGTCGAGGCCGTGCAGGCCGAAGGTTGAGCGGCGCGACCGGAGCGGCGGGCAACCGTTCGCAACCTGCCCGCGCCTCCCCTTCCCCGCTTGCGGGACCATCGGATTCACGCACCCGTTCCCCGGCCAGGAGACATTTTGTTCGAAAACCGATAAAAATTTACCGTTTGCTGCTTGACTACTCAGAAAATGTGCTATGATAGGGACGGAGGAAGCGGCCGCCGCGGGGCCGGTTCCTCCTCTTTCGCGCCGGCGCGAAAAAACCCCGAAGAAACGCACGGTCGAAGTGCGCCCGGCGTCCGTCCCGCGCGCGGGCCATCAGGCGCGCGAACCGCGCCGCCGCGATACGCCCGCCCGCGCCGGCACAGGCGCGCACGCGATTACGCGCGAAACAGGGACCGCCCGTCCCGCCCCTGGCCCCGAAGGAGGCACCGATGACCGCAACCAACTCCCGCGCCCGACCCTACCGGATTCACACATCCCGTCGCGACCCGTATCCGGTGCACCCGCAGGCCTGGCTACGCCCCGTTCCGCGCACGCGCGCGCACACGCGCGCCGCCGCGAAACGTGCGCGCGCATTATGCGCGGGCGAGGCAGGCCGGGCCCCGGCTCTCCCCCGGATCGGGCTCGGGGCAGGCTGCTCGCGCTCCGGCCGGGGTGACACAGGCGGGGGCCATGCGGCGCGAAGCCGACGCCGGAGATGTGTGCATGCGGCAGGACCCCCGCCGCTTCGCGCGCGCGGGCGCACGCGAGGCGCCGCGAAACGCGCGCATTATGCGTGGGAGAGGGACGCGCCTCCGGCAGCGGGGCGTCCGGGACCGGGGACCGACAAGGAGGGTGCGATGCCTTGCGAACGACCGGGGCGGAGACCGGCGCTATGCCGGAACGGGCTGGCGACTATGCGCCCTGCGCATGGAGAACATGACAAAACATGACATTCCATGACACCTCCCTGGAGTGGGCCCGTGCCGGGGCCGCCGGCTTCGCGCATCCGCCTGCGGCGGGCGCGCGGGATACAGGCCGGAACGGGATGCGCGCATATGGCAGCGCAGGCGGGAGGGAAGAAAACGCCGCTGCCCGCTCAGATGGCGCGGGCGGCGCGCATTCCGGCAATCTCGGCGTCCGAGTAGCCGAGTTCGGCCAGGATTTCGTCATTATGCTCGCCGAGCTCGGCCGTCGCGGTGCGGATCGCGGACGGCGTGCGCGAGAGCTTCGCCGCCTGCCCGACGATCTCGAAGGCCCCGAGGCGCGGATGGTCCAGCGGCACCGCCATCTCGACATGGCGCACCTGCGGGTCGGCGAACATCTCGTCCATGCGGTAGATCGGCCCGCAGGGCACGCCGGCGGCATTGAGCGCGTCGATCCACTCGGCGGAGGTCTTCCGCCGGGTGATGACGGCGATCTCCTCATGCAGAGCCGCGCGGTTGTCGGAGCGCGCCTTGCCGGTGGCGTAGTCCGGATTCTGCAGCCAATGCTCCGCCCCGAGCGCCGCCGCGAAACGCCGCCAGATGAGGTCGCCGGCCGCGGCGATGTTCACATAGCCGTCCGAGGTCTCGAACACGCCCGTCGGGATCGAGGTCGGGTGGTCGTTGCCGGCCTGCTTCGGCACCTCGCCGTCCTTGAGGTAGCGGGCGGCCTGGAAGTCGAGCATCTGGATCATCGCCTCCAGCAGGGAGGTCTTCACCCATTGCCCGCGCCCCGACACCTCCCGCTCCAGCAGCGCCAGCAGAATGCCCTGCGCGCAGAAGATTCCGGCGCAGAGGTCGGCGACCGGGATGCCGGCCCGCACCGGCCCGCCGCCCCGGTGGCCGGTGATCCACATGACCCCGCCCATGCCCTGCGCGATCTGGTCGAAGCCCGGCCGCGCCGCCGTCGGCCCGTCCTGCCCGAAGCCGGAAATGGAGCCCAGCACGATGCGCGGATTGACCTTCGAGAGCGCCTCATAGTCGATGCCGAGCCGGTGCTTCACGTCCGGGCGGTAGTTCTCGACCACGACATCGGAGCGTTCGACCAGGCGGAAGAACGCCTCGCGGCCCCGGTCGGACTTGAGGTCGAGCGTCATGCAGCGCTTGTTGCGATGCAGGTTCTGGAAGTCGAACCCGTCGCGCGGGCCGCCCAGCCCCTCTCCAGCGGCCGGGTCCGGCGGGGCCTCGATCTTGATGACGTCCGCGCCCCAGTCGGCAAGCTGGCGCACGCAGGTCGGCCCGGCGCGCACGCGGGTGAGGTCGAGGACGCTGAAGCGCGAAAGCGGCATGCCGGTCGTGGCGGCCATGTCAGAGGTCTCCGGATCGTCGCAAAGAAGGGTTTCTCCTTAGCAGCCGCGCCGCCGGGCGTCACGCGGGAGACGGCCACCGCCGCATCGTCCAACCCGGAACATGACAAAACATGACATTCCATGACATGTTGCGGGCGTTCAATCCGATGACCGGGATCGCAAAACCCATGAAACTGCTTGGCTCCACCCGTTCGCCCTATGTCCGCCGCGTTGCGGTCTCGCTCAACCTGATGGGTCTCGACTGGGAACTCGACCAGGTCGCCGTCTTCGACGACCCGGAGTCGGTCCGCCGCTACAACCCGCTGCTGCGCATCCCGACCCTGCTGCTCGACGACGGCGAGGCGCTGGTCGAGAGCTACGCCATTCTGGACGCGCTCGACGAAATGGCGGGCGACAGGCGGCTTATACCTGCCTCGGGCAAGGCCCGGCGCGATGTCATGCGCGCGACCGCCATGGCGACCGGCGCCATGGACCGCACGATCTGGGCCGTCTACGAGCCGCGCTTCCGCCCGAAGGAGAAGGTCGAGGAAAGCTGGATCGCCCACAATCGCGAGCGCGCGCTCGGCGGCATGCAATATCTGGACGGCCTCGCCGCCGAAGCCGGCGACGGCTGGCTTGTGGGCGACACGATGAGCCAGGCCGATATCTCCGCCGTCTGCGGCTTCACCTTCGCGCGCCTCGCGCACCCGCCGATGAAGGTCCGCGAGGCCTGTCCGGCGCTGGCGGCGCTCGCCGAACGCTGCGAGGCGACGGAAGCCTTCAGTTCGACCTTCCCGCAATTCTAGGCGCGCGCGCATGACCGACATGGAGGACGCCGAGGCGCTCGGCCTCGATCCCGCGCCGCTGCAGCGGCTCATCGAGACCGTCGAAGGCCATATCGCCGAGGGGCGCTATCCCGGCGCCGAGATCGCCGTCGCCCGGCATGGGCGGCTGGCGCTCAACCGGCGCTTCGGCCGGGCGCGGCTCGACCCGCCGCGGGATGCGGAGGAAGGCACGCTCTGGCTGCTCTTCTCCAACACCAAGGTGATTACCGCGGCGGCGGTCTGGAAACTCGTCGCGGACGGCCGGCTGCGCTTCACCGATCCGGTCGCCATGCACCTGCCGGGCTTCGAGGCGCACGGCAAGGGCCGGCAGACGGTGCTCGAACTGCTGACCCACCAGGGCGGCTTTCCCAACTCGGACATGCCGCCGGAAGCGTGGGAGGACCGCGAGGCCCGGCGGCGCGCGGTCATCGGTTTCGAGGCCGAATGGACGCCCGGAAGCCGCGTCCACTACCATGCCGGGGCCGCGCACTGGGCAGCGGCGGCGCTGATCGAGACCATCTCGGGGCAGGACTTTCGTGCCTTCATCCGCGACGAGATCGCGGCGCCGCTCGGGCTGGAGACCGAGGTGTTCGTCGGCCTGCCGGATTCCGAGCACCCGCGCGCCGTGGACATGCACAGTCCGGTCGAAGGCGGCGGGTTCGAACCGCTGGCGGAGCGCAACACGCCCGAAATCCGCCGCGCCGGCATACCCGGCGGCGGCGGGTACGCGACCGCGAAGGGCATGGCGGCCTTCTACCAGATGCTGGCGCAGGGCGGACGGCTGGGGGACGTGCGGCTCTTCCCGCCGCGCCTCGTCGCCTACTGCACCCGCAACTGGACGGGCGAGCGCGTGGACGAGCGCTTCGAGATGCCGATGCATCGCGGCATCGGCCCGCATGTGCGCGGCCGCACGCAGACGATCCGGGGCCTCGGCTCGTTCGGGCATGAAAGCGTGTTCGGCCATGGCGGCGTGGGCTCGTCCTATTGCTGGGCGGACCCCGCCTCCGGGGTCTCCTTCGCCTATCTCACCAACTGCCTCTACCCGGAGCCCTGGCACAGCGAACGCCTGGACGTGGTCTCCAACTTCGTCCACATGGCGATCCTGGATTAGGCGAACGGGCGTCCCGCCAGGAAAAAAGCAAAGGCTTGCGCCCCCGTACGGCACCCGGTTGAGATTTTCGATATGACCCGGCGCGAAAGACTTCTCGAGAGAATTCTGGCCGGGCGGTCCGACGCAGCGATCGTTTCGACGAGCTGCGGCGGCTACTGCTCGCGCTGGGATTCGAAGAGCGGACTCGCGGCAGTCATCATCTCTTCGTCAAGTCGGGTATCGTCGAACGCATCAATCTCCAGCGGGACGGCAGCCACGTGAAGCCTTACCAACTGCGGCAGGTGCGTGCGATAATCGCGAAGTACAAGCTGGGCCGGGTAGTGTAATGTACAAGTACGGCATCGTTCTTTACTGGAGCAGCGAGGATGGCGCTTTCGTGGCCGAAGCACCGCAACTTCCGGGCTGCATGGCCCACGGCGCAACGCAGGAAGCCGTTCTCCGTGAGATAAACGAGGCGATCCGGTTGTGGATCGACACGAGTCGGGAGCTCGGCACTCCAGTGCCGGAGCCCATGGATGGACGTTCGATGGTTGCACAAGCATGACCCGCTTCTCGACGCAGTTCCTGTTCCTGAATGTCGGGCACCTGCTCGACCATCTTTTCATGCTGATCTTCGGAACGGTGGCGGCGCTTTATTTGTACAAAGCCTGGGGCATGACTTATGACGAGTTGATCCCCTACGGGACGGCGGGGCTCGTCGCGTTCGGGGCCTTCGCGCTCCTCGCCGGATGGCTCGGCGACAAGTGGAGCCGCGAGGGGATGATGGCGATCTTCTTCATCGGCATCGGGGCGAGTTCCATCGCAACCGGCTTCGCCGATTCGCCGCTCCAGATCGGCGCGGGACTGCTGGCCATCGGCGTGTTTGCCGCAATCTACCATCCGGTCGGCCTCGCAATGGTCGTCGAGGGGCGCGGACGGACCGGAATCCCGATCGCGGTCAACGGCATATACGGCAATATGGGCGTGGCGCTCGCCGCGCTGGTGACCGGCGTCCTGATCGATGTCGTCAGTTGGCGGGCCGCCTTCATTGTGCCCGGCATCGTTTCCATCGCCATCGGCTTCGCATGGATGCTGTTCCTCCGCGGCGGACCCGTCGTGGCGCCGTCCGCAATCGCGGAGGCCAAACCGGCGGTCCAGGCGGACGCCGCGCCGACGCGCGCCGCGCTGATCCACGTCTTCTCGATCATTTTCTTCACGACCGCGCTCGGCGGGCTGGTCTTCCAGAGCACGACGTTCGCGCTCCCCAAGGTGTTCGACGAACGCCTCGCCGAGTTCGCGGTATCGGCGACGGCGGTGGGCGGCTACGCCTTCATCGCCTTCACAGCCGCCGCCTTCGCGCAGCTTCTCGTCGGCTGGCTGGTGGACAACCACTCGATCCGCTGGGTGTTCGTCGGCGTCGCCGCGTCCCAGGCCCTGCTGTTCGTCGCCATGATCCACGCCGACGGCCTCATCGCCTTCTTCATCGCTGTCGGGTTCATGCTGGCGGTGTTCGGCCAGATCCCGATCAACGACGTGCTGGTCGGGCGCATGACGAAGAGCGAGTGGCGCGCGCGCGCCTTCGCCGCCCGCTACATCGTCACCTTCGCGGTCGCGGCGACCGCGCTCAACCTGATCGCCTGGCTGCATGAGAGCTGGGGCTTCGAGGCGCTGTTCATCGTGCTCGCGGTCGCGGCGACGGCGATCCTCTGCGGCGCCTTCCTGCTGCCGAAACGCGTCTGATGCGGCCCGCGCGGCCGGCGGTTGCCTTGCCGGTCTTGAAACGCCGTCCTGCGGGTTTAGGATAACCCTTCGCAACTGCATGGGGAGAAGGCCGATGGCTATCGAGGTCCGCCCTCTGAGCGACGCCATCGGCGCGGAAATCCGGGGCGTCGATCCGGCCGGCGCCATCGACGACGCCACCATGGCCGAGATCAGGCAGGCCTGGCTCGACAATAATGTGCTGCTGTTCCGGGATGTGTCATGGACGCCGGCCCAGCACATCGCCTTCACCCGCCGGTTCGGCCCGCTTCACATCATGCCCCGGCTCGCCAACGAAGAGCCCGTGACCCTGCCGGACCATCCGGAAGTCTTCATCGTTTCCAACCTGGTGCGGAAGGGCAAACCTGTAGGCGTGCGCCGGGCCGGATGGGGCTGGCACTCGGACGGGGAGGACAAGCTGGTGCCCAATATGGGCTCCATGCTCTATGCCGTCATCGTGCCGCCGGAAGGCGGGGATACGGCCTTCGCCAACATGTACAAGGCCTATGACGCCCTGCCGGACCGCCTGCGTGACGCGATCGAGGGCCGCCGCGCCCGGTTCAGCCGGGCCGAGCTGCACCCCGTCAACTACCCCCATCTGCCGCCGCTTACCGAGCAGGAAAGGCGCGACCGGCCCGATGTCTGGCATCCGCTGGTCCGCGTCCACCCGGAAACCGGCCGGAAATCCCTCTATATCGGACGATGGGCGGTGGAGATCGAAGGGTTCGGAAGGGACGAAGGCAAGGCCCTGATCCGGGAGCTCAGCGAGTTCGCGGTGCAGCCCCGATTCACCTATCGCCATCGATGGCGTGTGGGCGACACCATTCTCTGGGACAACCGCTGCAGCCAGCATTGCGCCATCCCCTTCGACGACGAGAAATATGAGCGCCACATGCTGCGCACGACGCTGGAAGGCGACCTGCCGGCCTATGGCGAGATGCGCAGCGAGGCGGTGGCGGCCGCAGCCTGACGGCGTCCCCGCCCGCCAACCGTTTCCGCTACCAGAGCGCCGAGGCAAGGGACCGAGCCATGCCGGACAGCAACCGCCGCATCCGCCTGCATATCCAGAACCCGCCATCGCCGGAAAGGGCGCCCCCGGGCTACCCGGTGCGCAAGGCCAACCCCGCCTTCGCGATCACCCGCGAGCAGTATGACGAGGCCTGCGGGCGCCATGCGGAAGTAGCGGGCGCGGTCGATGTCAGCTTCGGCGAGACGCGCGAGGAATACGAAGCGGGCATGGCCGATGCCGAAGCCGTCGTCGCGACCACCCAGCAGCTTCTTGAGCAAGCCCCGGTCACCGGGCCCGAACTGCGTTGGGCGATGGTGACTTCGGCCTCCTTCCACAAGCTCCTGCCCATTGACGGCTGGCTGAAGCCCGAAGCCTTCCTCGTCCACAATAGCGGCATCCATGCGAAGAAGGCGGGCGAGTTCATCGCCGCCTCGCTGCTCATGCTCAACTGCCGCATCCCGTTCTTCGCCGCCTGCAAGGAAGAACGGCGCTGGGCGCCGCAGATCGAGACCGGCATCGAGGGCAAGACGCTTGCGGTAATCGGGCCGGGCCATGTCGGCGGCGCCGGGGCGGCGCGGGCCCGCGGCCTCGGCATGCGCGTGCTCGGCGTGCGCCGCTCCGGCGCGCCCCATCCCGCCTGCCACGAGACGGTCGGGCCGGACGGGCTGGAAGGCGTTCTGCGCGAGGCGGATTTCGTCCTGGTGGCGTTGCCCAGCACCGGGGAGACCCGGGGGTCCATAGACCGGAGCGTCTTCGCCATGATGAAGGAAGGCGCCGGTCTCGTTGCGACGGCCCCGACCCCGGTGTTCGATTATGACGCGCTCGCCGGCGCGCTGACCGACGGCCGCATCTCCGGGGCGGTGCTGGACAATTTCGAGCCGGAGCCCGTGCCGCCCGAATCGCCCTGGTGGACACTCCCCAATCTGGTGATTACGCCGCACACGTCCTGCATCGACCGGGAGCAATATTCGCCGCTGACGCTCGACCTCCTGTTCGAGAACCTGCGCGCGGACCTTGCCGGCGAGCCCCTGCCGAACCGCGCGAATGTCGAGCGGGGCTACTGATGGGCCAGTCCGACCTCTCCCGCGCCGTGTTCGAGGCCGTCTCGGAGGACCGCCTGGTCGATCTGGCGCGGCGGATGATCCGCATCCCAAGCTTCTTCTTCGAGGAGCACGAAGTCGCCGACTTCCTGGCGGACTACCTCTCCGGCCTCGGCCTCGATGTCGAGATGATGGAGGTCGAGCATCCCTGGGAGGAAGGCCGGACCACCCGCCAGCCCATCGCGACGCTCAGGGGCACCGGCGGCGGCGGCAGCCTGATGATAAACGGCCATACCGACACCAACGTGCTGATGTCCGGCTGGACCGTGGATCCCTATGAAGGAAAGCTGGAGGACGGCTGGCTCTGGGGGCTCGGCGCACAGGACGACAAGGGCGGCCTTGCGGCCGCCATCGCCGGGGTGGCGGCCATCGTCGAGGCCGGCGTCGAACTCAGCGGCGATATCGTCGTCTGTCCCGTCGCGGCCCACAAGCTCGGCGGCACCGGAACGCGCACGGCGCTGCGGAAGGGCGTGCGCGCCGACTGCTGCATCAACATCGAGCATGCGGCGAACACGCTCGGCACCGTCGTAACGGGCTCCGTGCGGGTCAGGATCGCCACGACGACGCCCGGCCTCTTCTTCCGCTTCGCGCCGGAGGCCCGGTCCCGGTACACCAATGCCATCGAACTTCAGGCGGAGCTGATCCGCCGGTTCGGGCCGAGCCTGACGAATGAGCTGCCCAACAACTGGCTGAGCCACACGCCGCACCCGGAACTCGCCGACTTCCCGATGATCCGCTACGATACCATCCACAAGGACCATTACGGCCGCGAATGCGACCTCATGTTCCAGGTGCGCACGATCCCCGGGATGACCGTGGACACGGTGCGGGAGGACGTCCAGCGCGTCCTCGACGGCATCAACGACCTGCCGAACCTCGACTACACGCTGACGGTGCCGGCGAACGGCCCGGACGATCCGTACCACATGGCGCCGATGGAGATCGCCCACGACCATCCGCTGGTGAAGGCGCTCGCCGAGGGACAGGAACTCGCCTCCGGCAAGCCCGCGCAGCTCGGCAGCGTCGAGCGCATCGGGAACTACGGGGACGGGAACGTGCTGGCCGCTGCCGGCATCCCGTCGATCCAGTACGGCCCCGGCGACATCAAGGTCTATCCGGAATGGCCGGCCCCCGACGAGCGCGTGGAGGTCAGCGAGCTGATGGTCACGGCCCGCGCCGTCGCCCACACGGCGCTCGAGATCTGCGGGTGACGGAACGGGCGGCCGTCTCCCGCGCCGACCTGGAGCGCCGTCGCCCGACCGAGGTGCGCCAAGTCATTCGGGAAGGACGCTGGACGGGCAACAGCAAGCGCCTCGCGCTCGGCTGCGAGCAGGCCAATATCGCGATCCTGCCGGAACGCCACGCCTTCGATTTCATGCGCTTTTGCCAGCGCAACCCCAAGCCGCTGCCCTTGATCGACGTGACCGATCCGGGCGACCCGGAGCCTGCCCTGAGCGCGCCCGGCGCCGACATCCGCACGGACGTTCCCGCCTACCGGGTGTACCGCGACGGCGAGGCGGTGGAGGACCTGACGGACATCCGGCACTTGTGGCGGGACGACCATGTGGCCTTCCTCACCGGCTGCAACCTTTCGGTGGATCAGGTGATGCTGGAGGCCGGAATTCCGCTGCCGCATCTCATTCGGGAGGAAGCCTGGCCGTCCCAGTATGTTTCGAGCATCCGGTGCCGCCCGGCCGGCGTCTTCCACGGCCCCCAGGTGGTGAGCATGCGGCCGATACCGGAGACGCTCCTGGTAAAGGTCATCGGGATCACCGGCCGGTTTCCCCGCTCGCACGGGGCGCCGCTGCATGTTGGCGATCCGGCCGGCATCGGCATCGAAGACCTGGCCCGGATCGACTGGGGCAAACCCAATGCCGTCGGTCCCGGCGAGGTTCCGGTGTTCTGGGCGTGCGGCATCACCGCCCAGGCCGTCGCGCGCGCCGTCCGCATTCCGGAAATGATTACCCACAAGCCCGGCCACATGTTCGTGACGGATCTGCCCGTCATCGACCCGACGCGTGACGCCGCCTGACCGCTCGGAGCGGACGGTCAGTATTTCTGCGGCCCCATGATGAGGTCGGGCAGCCAGAGCGTCAGTTCCGGAATGTAGGTGATCAGGATCAGCACGATCGACAGCGGGATGAGGAACGGCAGCACCGCAAGGGTGAGCTGCTCGAACGACTTGCCGGTGATTCCCACCATGATGTAGACGCCGACGCCCATGGGCGGCGTCGCCAGGCCCAGCAGCAGGGCATAGACGATAATCAGGCCGAAATGCACCCGGTCGATCCCGAACTGGTCGATGATCGGCAGCAGGATCGGGATGAGGATGATCTTCGCCGGCACGCCTTCGACGACGCAGCCGATCGCCAGCAGGAAGACGATCAGCAGCGCGAGGAACACGTGGCGGTTCTCGGTGGTCAGCAGCACCGCCTCGGCCATCGCCTGCGGCAGCTGCTCGATGGCCAGCAGCCAGCCCATCACGTGCGAGAAGCCGATAATCATCATGATGACGGCCGTCACCTTGAGGGTCCGCGTGGTGGCGTCCCAGAGCTTTGCGAAAGTGAGCGTCCGGTAAACGAGTCCCAGCAGCAGCGAATAGGCGCAGGCCAGCACGCCGGCCTCGGTCGCGGTGGTATAGCCGGTAACGATGGCGCCGAGGATGATCGCCGGCGCGACGAGCGCCGCAATGCCGTCCACGGCGTGCGTCGCAACCTCCCGGACGCTGGCGCGCGGCTCGCGCGGGAAGTCCCGGCGGGTCGCCATGAACCGGTTGTAGAGCATCAGCGACAGGCCGATGAGGATGCCGGGGACCACGCCGCCGAGGAACAGCCGCCCGATCGAGGTGTTGGCGAGATAGCCGTAGATCACGAGCGCGATCGAGGGCGGAATGATGGGGCCGATACAGGCCGTCGCGATGGTGAGCGCGCCTGCATATTCCACCGGATAGCCGCGCTCCCGCATGGCCTTGACCTCGACCGTGCCGAGGCCGGCCATGTCGGCCACCGCCGAGCCCGAGACCCCGGCGAAGATCATGGAGGCGAGCACGTTGACCTGGGCGAGCCCGGCGCGGAAATGGCCGACAACGGAGCTTGCGAAGTTGAAGATCTTGTCCGTCATGCCGACGGCGTTCATCAGGTTTCCGGCCATGATGAAGAACGGCACCGCCAGGAGCGCGGGGTTCTCCACGCCGTCCGCCACCATGCGCGGCATGATGTAGAGCTGGTCGCCGAATCCCGCCGTCACGACCGCGGCAAGCACCGCCATGCCCATCGCCATCGTGATGGGCACGCGGAGCAGGATTAGGACGATGAACCCGATGAACAGCACCCAGCCCATGACTTGGCTCCCCGTCGGTCAGAAATGGGTCGGGGCGTCGGACCGCCGGGGCGGAACGCCCTGGCTGGCGAGCCAGATGTCCATGGCCGCATGGACCATGATGAGGGCGCTGGAGATGAACAGCGGCAGCGTCTGCACCCACCGCTCCAGCTCCACCAGTTCGATGACGTCGCCGAACTGCTGGCTGAGCACCTGCGGCCCGTGCCAGAGCAGGACGATCATGAGCGCAATGACGAGCAGGTTGACGAAGTACCGGGTGACCCTGTGCGCGCCTGCGCCCAGCCGGTCGATCATGAAGTCCACGGTGATGTCCGAGGCGTGGCGATAGACCACGTACCAGCCAAAGAAGCACATCCAGACGAACAGGAACACCGTCCAGGGAAAGACCAGCGGAATGCCCTTGTCGAAGATCGCGCGCCGGGCGATCTGCAGCATGTTCGCCGCCAGCATCAGGAGGAGGCAGATATTGGCGATTGCCCAGAACAGGCGTTCGCAAACAGCGAGCAGCCGCTCGACCTGCGCCACCAACGCGCCCGCCTCCCCCTGGTACCGGTCGATCCGGCCGCCGGCTGCGACGGCTTACTGCCGGGCCTGCTCCACGGCTTCGAGGAACCCTTCCGGCAACCGGCCGGCTTCCGCCTCGGCCGTGTAGTATTCCCGCATAGACTCGATGAACGGCCCGCGGTCGAGGCTCTCGGAATACTCCACGCCCTGCGCGAGCACCCTGTCGAGCGACTTCTGCGTATTCTCGTCGAGAAGCTGCGCCTCGTATGCGCCGGAATCCGCATGCGCCCGGTCCACGGCGTCCCGCAGGTCCGCCGGCAGGCCGTGATAGGCTTCGGCGTTGGCCATGTAGCCGACGCTCTGGTGGTATTCCTCGTGCCGGGTGATGTGGTTGGCGTGCTCGTAGAACTTCATCGACTCGACCAATGCCGCCGGCGAGTTCACCGCTTCGACGATACCGCGGCCGAGGGATTCGTAGACGTCCGTCCAGCCGAGCACCCGCACCTCGGCGCCCAGCTTGGTCCAGGCGGCCACGGCCAGCTTGTCGGGATGCATGCGCAGCTTCAGGCCCTGGACGTCCGCGAGCGAGTTGATGGGCTTCTGCGAGACCATCACCCGGTAGGAACCGCGCGGCCAGGAAACATAGTTTCCGATCAGCGTGATGCCGCCCTTTTCCTCGACGGTCCCGATCCAGCCCTTGACGAGGTCGGTCTCCATGAAGCGGGCCCAGTGTTCCCGGCTCTCGAACAGGAACGGCGCGGAGATGAACTTGATCGCCGGCTCCCATTTCTGGAGATAGGCGGCGGTCGAATTGTAGATGTGGATGGTGCCGGCCGCGAGCTGGTCTATGACCGCGTCCTTCGACCCGAGCTGCTCGGACGGAAAGATCTGAATCTCCATCCTGCCGCCTGAATACTCCTTGACCAATTCGGCAAATTTCTGATGGCCGCGCCCCTCGAGGCTGTCGGGGGGCTGCTCGGTCGCCTGGCGCCAGACGACCTCGGCTTCCGCCGCGGACGGACCGGTGGGGACCAGCAACAGTCCCAAGGCTGCGACAGCCACAAAGAGTCCGGATAAAACGGGATTACGCATGTCCCTCGTCTCCATTGGTGTTGTGGCAGGTGCGACATTCTGGACAGCCCTTTCGGCTACCGTCAAGGCTTTGGGCGCCGGCAATCCGCCGGACGCCGTTCCGGACCGTCATTTGACAGCGCCGGGCATCCGCCGCACCTTCGCCGCCAACCGATCCGGAGGACGCCGCCCCATGGACAAGCTGCATGTCGTCATCACCATGGATGTCGAGCCGCCGACGCCGGACACCCACCCGACGGCGACCGGGCCGCAGAGCTGGGCCGAGGGCGAGAAGTTCATCCGGGGCTATGCGGAGCGCGCCGGCGAATTCGGCTTCCCGGTCACCTTCTTCATCCACCCCGAAGTGACGGTCGAGCAGTCCGGGCTGTTCGAGGAGCTGAAGGGCCGGGGCTGCTGCGTCGAGGGCCTGCACCTCCATCCCTGGAAGTTCGGCGACGGCAAATACAAGGCCCATTTCGGCGGCCTCGGCGAACGCGAAATGCGGGCCGCGGTTTCCGAGGCGATCGCGATGTGGCAGTCCGGCATGGGCCGCCGCCCCCTCTATTTCCGCCCCGGCACCTTCTCCGGGAACGACTTCATGTACCAGGTCCTCACCGATCTGGGCTTCCGGGGCGGCTCCTGCTCCGCGCCCGGCCGGATCTGGCCGCGCCTGAACGCCATCTGGACGGGTGCTGCGCCCGATCCCCACCGGGCCCACCCGATTTTCCGCCAGCTCGTCGGCAGCCTGCCCTTCGCGAACATGCCGATCGCGGTGGACTTCTCCGAGACCCGCGTGTCGGTCGGCGCCCAGTGGCGGGACGTCGATCCGGCGACGGCCTCGCTGGACGCCAACACCGTCGTCAGCCACTGGGACATGCGGCCCGACTGGCAATCCGCCGATTACGACAGGATCGCCGCCAACATCGTCAGCCAGACCCGGGAGCGCGGCGCGACGATCCCGGTCATCAACCTGCTCACGCACAATGACAACGACTTCACCGACCCGGACGACCGCGTGTGCCGGAACTTCGTCCGGGCGATGCAGGCGATGACCGACGCCGCGAAGGCGGCCGGCATGGAGCCCGTCGGCAGCACCATCGAGACCGTCGTGGACCTGGTGCTCGCCGAGCCCGACCGCTCGCTGGAGTTCGTCTACACCTGAGCGGCCGCCCGGTCGAGGAAACCGGAAATATCCGCCGGCAGCGGCGCTTCCGCCGCAACCGGCTCCCGACCCTCGTAGAGCGGCAGGGATATGGCGCGGGCGTGCAGCAGCGTGCGCGGGGCCGCCGGCCCGCCATAGCGCTTGTCGCCCAGGACCGGGCAGCCGAGATGCGCGAGGTGAACGCGGATCTGGTGCGTGCGGCCCGTCAGCGGCCGGCATTCGATCCGGGCGGTCCCGTCCTCCCGCCGTTCCAGCACCCGGTAGCGCGTGGCGGCCTGCTTGCCCTGCCCGTCCACCCGCATGGACCAGCCGCCGGCGCGCGTGCTGCATTTCAGCAACGGCGCGTCGATGAGGCCGGCCTCTTCCGCCGGCGCGCCCGCCACCCAGGCCCAGTAGGTCTTCTTCACGCGGCCCGACGCGAACAGCCTGCCGAGCCGCCTGAGCGCCTTCGGATGCTGGCCCAGCACGAGGCAGCCGCTCGTCTCCCGGTCGAGCCGGTGGGCGAGCGCGGGCGGGCGCTTCCAGCCGAAGCGCAGGCTGTCGAACCCCTCTTCCAGGCTGGGGCCGCCGCCGGGGCCGGCATGGACCGGGACCCCGGCGGGCTTGTCGATGACCAGGACGAGGCCGTCGCGGTAGAGGACGCGGCCGGCAAGGTCCATGACGGGCGCGCCCCGCCGCCGGTCAGGCCGGCTGGCTGGACATCACCACCGTGCCGGAGGCCGCGAACATGCCGCCGACCCCGTGGCAGACGGAGAGTTCCGCGCCCTCGACCTGGGCGGGCGAGGTTCCGCGCATCTGGCGCACGCTCTCCTGCAGCGCATACATGCCGTACATGCCGGAATGCATGTAGGAGAGGCCGCCGCCATTCGTGTTGAGCGGCAGGGCGTCGGACCCCGTCGCGCCCGGTGCGGTGTTGCCGTCCCAGATGAAGTCGCCGGCCTCGCCGCGCCCGCAGAAGCCCAGGTCCTCCAGGCCGTAGATCGGCAGGTGCGCGAAGGCGTCGTAGATCATCAGGTGGTCCACGTCCCTGTGCGTGATGCCGGCGCTCTCGAAGGCGGTGCGCCCTGCGACCCGGAAGGCGCGCGAGGAGGTGAAGTCCTCCATCTGGCTGATGAGGCTCGTCTCCACGCTCTCGCCGATGCCCCGGATATAGACGGGCTTCGTCGGAAAGCTCGACGCCCGGTCGGCCTTCGTCAGGATGAGCGCGCCGCCGCCGTCGGTGACGAGGCAGCACATCAGCAGCCGGAACGGCCAGGCGATCATGCGCGAGTTCAGCACGTCGTCGATGGTGATCGGGTCGCGGAAGCTGGCGCGCGGGTGGAAGCCCGCCCATTTGCGCTGCACGACGCCGACATTGGCGACCTTCTCGATGCCGACGCCGTAGGTCTTGAGGTAGCGCAGCACCGGGATGGTGAACATGGTCGGCGGCCCGAGCGGCCCGTAGGGCATCTGGAACTGGCCTTCCTGCGTCGAGGGGCCGACGCCCTGCACGGGCCGGCCGATCTGCGAACGGCCGCTCTCGCCGTGGGTGATGAGCACCGTGTTGCAGAGCCCCGCCGCGATGGCGGCGCAGGCATGGCGCACATGGATCATGAAGGAGCAGCCGCCGACGGACGTGCCGTCCACCCATTTCGGCACGATGCCGAGATAGTGGGCGAGCTCGGTCGGGACTTCGCGCGCGGTCGCGATGCCGTCGATGTCGGCGGGCCTCAGGCCGCAATCCGCCATCGCATTGAGCGCGGCGTCGGCATGAAGCTGGAGTTGCGAGATGCCGGGCAGCTTGCCGAGGTCGGTGGTCTCGGCGGCGCCGACGATGGCGACGGAGCCGGGCTTGTAGGTCATGGTCCTGCCCTCCCCTCAGCCGCGCGCCGGCCGCCAGAGCGGCAGCGAGATGTCATCGTCGATCTCCTCGAAGCAGACCTCGAGCGGCATGTCGAGTTCGAGCGCCTCCGGCGTCTGCTCGCACTCCACGATGTTGGTCATCATCCGCACGCCTTCGGGCAACTGGACGATGGCGATGGCGTAGGGCGCCTCGAAGCCCTTGGCCGGCCGGTGGTTGATGACATAGCTGTAGAGCGTGCCCCGCCCGGACGCCTCGAACACCGAGACATTGCGGCTGCCCGTGTACGGGCTGAACGGGCGCGGCGGGAAATAGGCCCTGCCCGTGTCGCCGCAGCGCTGCAGCAGCAGCCTGCCGTCCCGGCAGCCGTCCCAGAAGTGCTGCGTTTCCGGCGTCGGGACGGGAATCCATTTCTGGTAGTCGGACAAGAAAAGCCCCCCTGGGTTTCGGGTCGTTCGCTGTTGCGGGTTCGGGCCGGATGATAGCGCCTTCGCCCGATTGCGAAAGACGGGCCGCCTGCCCCGCAGGCGCAGACACACCCCGGCAATGTCATGTTTTGTCATGGGGCCGGTCTCCGTCCCGGCCGTTTGCGCCGTTCCGGGAGCCGTCCGCAAGGCATCGCACCCTCCTTGTCGGTCCCTGGTCCCGGACGCCCCGCTGCCGGAGGCGCGTCCCTCTCCCGCGCACAATGGGCGCGCGTTTCGCGACGACGCGCGTGCGCCCGTGTGCGCGAGGCGGCGGGTGGCACCCCTGCCGGAGTGTCAGGATATGTCATGTTTTGTCATGGGGCCGGTCCCCGCCCCGGCCGTCTGCACCGGTCCGGTGGTCGTTCGCAAGGCATCGCAGCCTCCTTTCCGTCCATGGTCCCGGACACCCGGTTGCCGGAGGAGCGTGCCTCTCCCGCGCATAATGCGCGCGCGCGTTTCGCGGCGGCGCGTGGGCGCCCGCGTGCGCGAGGCGGCGGACAGGACCCCTGCCGAAGTGTCATGAAATGTCATGCGGCCCTGCGGTCGCGGTAGGGACGCCGGTTTCCCGGCGCCCCCCGCACAGATCCGGACGTGCGCGCTAACGCATCCGGCTCCTACCTCGGGTAGTGACGGCGAAGCGC
>JAJDYL010000034.1 GCA_022825195.1 Alphaproteobacteria bacterium | reverse complement strand
CGGCCTCACGACCGATAACGCACGGCTCGCGGTGGAAACGCGGTCGGCTACTCCTTCGTTCCGCAGGACTTTCACCCGCTACCCCCACACCAGTTAGCCTGGCGCTCGAAATGTCATGAAATGTCATGAGGTGTCATGGGGCCGGCCTCCGCCCCGGCCGTTTGCGCCGGTCCGGCGGTCGTTCGCAAGGCATCGAATCCTCCTTGTCGGTTCATGGTCCCGGACGCCCCGTTGCCGGAGGCGCGTCCCCCTCCCGCGCATAATGCGCGCGCGTTGCGCGGCGGCGCGCATGCGCCCGCGCGCGCGAGGCGGCGGGAGCGCCGGTTTCGCCGCCAGTCGGGGGCGGAAGTCGGTTTCGGTCATCGGTGCCTCCTTCGGGGCCAGGGGCGGGACGGGCGGTCCCTGTTTCGCGCGTACCGTGCGCCGGTGCGTGCGCGGGCGGGCGGGCGTATCGCGGCGGCGCGGTTCGCGCGCGTGCGCGCGAGCCGGCCGGAGGGCGCACCCCTCCCGCCTGCTCACGCGGGGCGTTCGTGGCGCCCCAGCCATGGTTTCTGCAGAAAGCGGAAAGGCGGCCCCGGGAGCCGCCTTTCTCTCATGCCTATTCTACACCATTTCGCCGGAAGTCAATCCATTATGGAAACAAAAATAGAAATATTAGGAAACTTTCTCACAATATGTTGAATTAACGGGGTAATTAAGGGCTTTCGATACGCAGCTTCGCGGCTATCCGCGAGATACGAGGGAACGGAAGACCGGCTCAGCTCCGGCGCGCGAGGGCACGTTCGAGAATTGCGGCCGCCCGGTCGATCTGTTCTTCACCGGTGCAGAAGGGCGGCACGAAGCGAAGCACGTTGCGATGCTGGCCCCTCACCGAAAACAACAGTCCGTCGCCCAGGCAGTCGCGGTAAATTTCCTGCGCTTCCCGGACCGCGGGCTCCCTGGTGGCCCGGTCGCGCACCAGTTCAACCCCCTGCAGGCAGCCGCGCCCGCGCACATCGCCCACCATCGGGAACTGCTGCTGCAGCTCTTCCATGCGCTCGCGCCAGCGGGCGCCGATGGCGCGCGCCTTCGCCGGCACGTCCTCCTCGATGATCTCATCGAGGCTTGCGAGGCCGGCAGTGCAGGCGATGGGGTCGGAGGAATGTGAATGGCCGAAGGTGAGCCCGCCTTCCAGCGCGCGCTCGGCGACCGGGTCCGTGGTCACCATGGCGCTGACGGGAAGCCCCCCGCCGAAATGCTTCGACAGGGTCATGATGTCCGGCACCACGCCGTGCTGCTGGTAGGCGTACATCGTGCCGAGCTTGCCGAGTCCGGTCTGAGCCTCGTCGAGGATGAGCAGCGCGCCCCGCTCCTCGAGCCCCGCCTTGAGCGCCATGAGGTAGCCGGGCGGCATCTCGATCACCCCGCCGGCGCTGATGAGCGGTTCGGCGATGACGGCGGCGAGGTTGCCCGGACACTCGCGGTCGAGCAGGTCGAAGGCGATGGCGAGCAGCGGCCGCCACCAGCCCTCCCCGTCGGCGTCCACGGGCGCGCGGTAGGCGTAGGGCGCCGGGATCGCATGCACGTCGGGGATGGACGGCCCGTTGCCGGCCGTGCTGGCGGCGAAGCTGATCGCGCGGGTCACGTCCGTGTAGCCGTGGAAGCTCAGATGCAGCGCGCCGATGCCGGTGCGCCCGGTCGCGCGGCGGGCGAAGAGCAGCGCCGCCTCGTTGGAGTCCGCGCCGGACTGGATGAAGAGCGAACGGCTGAGCGGCGCATCGAAGGTCTCCGCCAGGCGCGCGGCGAGCCGGAGCTGCGGCTCGTTGAAATAGACCGAACTCGCATGCGTGAGGACGCCAAGCCCCTTGCGCACGGCTTCGGTCACGCGCGGATTGTTGTGGCCCAGCGCCGAGCACATCTGGCCCGAGTTGAAATCGAGATAGGCCCGGCCGTCCGCGTCGAAGATCTCGGCGCCGGCGGCGCGGACGAAGACGGGGCCGTCGATGGCCGGCACCACGTCCGACAGCAACTCACCCTGAATCAGATGGCGCGCCCCGGCAGCGCGCAGGGCTTCGATATCCAACCCGGTTCTCCTTCCGGAAGTTACCGGGCGCAATCCTATCCCGCATTTCTCCGAGCGGCGAGGCTTTGGGAGGTTTTGCCGTTGACCCGGAGGTTGCCGGAAACCGGGGAGGAAGACCGGCGCCTGCATTGCGCGCCGGTTGCCCGCAGCGAACGGCAGGCGGGACGGCTTCGCCGGCTCCGGCTATACTGACGGCGGCTCCGGCGAGCGGAGGAGGAACGATATGGAGCGGATAACGGGCAGCATGGGCTCGGAATATGTCCGGTTCCGCCTCGACCCGGAAGCGGTGCCTCTGCTGACGGAGAAGTTCGATTGGAACCTGCTCGCACGCCGGGTGTTCATCGATCCGGCGACCGGGTTCGTGGACCTCATGACCCCGTCCTCGACACATGAGCGTTTTTCGAGGGGCGCCGATTGGATAATGGAGGCTATCGCCAGAAGGGGGCGGCCCGTCGCGCCGCTGGGCTCGACACGCTGGCGCAGGCCTGAGGACCCGAGGAATACGGGGGCCGAGCCGGACGCCTGCTACTATCTGGGCAGGACAGCGGAGTGTCTGGACGAAACCGACCCGCTCGACGAGGCCGCGCAGGACGCCTTTGCGCTGGCGAACCCGCCCGACCTTGTCATCGAGGTAGAGCGCAGCAGCGGCGACGGCGACAAGCCGCTCGCCTACCGGCGCCTCGGCATCCCGGAAATGTGGCGCATCGACATATCGGGCAATGTCCGCGAGGCGATCATGCTGGACCTGCAGGCGCCCGGCGGTCCGGCGGAACTCGAAAGCTCGGCAGTGCTTCCCGGCGCGACCCCGGCCTTCGTGCTGGAGGCGCTTGCACTGGCGATCCGCAGGCAATTCCCGGAGCTCGATGCGCTGATTGCCGAGCGGCTTTCCGATTAGGTAGGGACGCCGACGGGCCCGCCAGCGCCGTGAAGCCTGCTGCGCAGGGCGGACGAGCCGTCGTCCCGGCGCTCCCGGTCTCCATGCTCCCACGTGCCCCCATGCCTTCCATCGTTGCGCTGAAGGAACGCAAGGCGGGGCTGGCCGAACTCGAGGCCCGTCTCGCGGCAACTGCGGCGCAGCACGGCGGCTGCTGCAGGCTTTACGGTTCGGCGGCGCGCGGCGCGACCGGCTCATTCCCGGACGGAAACGGTTTCCTTCCCCTCGCCGCCGTACCGGGTCGCGAGGAACCCGATGACGAGACCCGCGACCGCGCCTTCGAGGACGAACCAGAACGGCGAGGCCAGCACGCCCTCCGCACCGAACATGGAGGCCATGAAGACCGCCAGCGCGTCATAGGCGAAAAACGCAAGGACGAAGTTCATCCAGGCTCCGAGCCATGACGCCCTGAACCACCAGGGCATGGGCAGTTTCAGGACCGGATGCCAGGTCATCACACCGAAGATGCCGATCAGGGCGCCCAGCGTCGTGTACCAGAGCAGGATGCCCCACCGGAACAGCGGGTCGGCATCGGCCCAGATATAGGGTATCGCGATGAAACCGGCCAGGCCGATGACGAATCCCGCCGCCTTGCCGACGGCGATGCGGGTGATGAGCGATGGATTGCCGAACATCTGCGCCTCCCGTTGATGCGGACGACGTGCCGGCGGGCGCTTCGCCGTTCCGCCGCCAGGGCGGCCGGCGCGCCGTCAACCGGTCATATGGTGTCGCCGGTGCAGCATTTCGATGCGGCCGAATGCTGGCGGATGGGGAGGGATTCGAACCCTCGGTGGACTTGCGCCCACGCCGGTTTTCAAGACCGGTGCATTCAACCGCTCTGCCACCCATCCGGCAGGCCGGGCCGGGCTTGCGCCGGACCCGTGCAGCAGCGGCGCCATCCTGCTAGGGTAGGGCCTCGCGAACAAGCCGGATCACGAAAGGCGCCTCTTCCATGAAGGTCGGCATTCTCTTCACCTCGCACCCGGACCCGAAGTCCGAGCCCTATCCGCACCAGGCCATTCACGAACGCACCACCCGGGAAATCCTGGAGGCGGAAGAGCTGGGCTTCGACAGCGTATGGATCGCCGAGCACCACTTTTCCAACAAGTACGGCATCCTGCCGGACCCGTTCAGCTATCTCTCCTATCTGGCTGCGAAGACGACGAGAATCCAGCTGGGCGCCGCCGTCATGGTCGTGCCGCTGCACCATCCCATGCGCATCGTCGAGAATGCGGCCTTCGTCGATATCCTGAGCAACGGGCGCTTCCAGCTCGGCCTCGGCTCCGGCTACCGCCCCTACGAGTTCGAGGGCCTCGGCATCAGCTACGAGGAACGCCGCGAAATCCAGGCGGAAGCGATCCCGCTGATCCTGGACGGCTTCCACAAGAAGCGGGTGAACGCCGACGGCAAATATTTCAGGATCGGGATGGACGACATCTACGAGGTCTTCCCGCAGCCGGTGCAGCAGCCGCATCCGCCCTTCTACATGGGCGCCGGCACGGACGGCTCGATCCGCATGGCGGCGCGGAACGGATTCGGCCTCATGCAGTCCTCGCTGCCCTCGGCCGCGACTATCGGCGAGCATATCGCGGTCTATCGCGAGCACATGGCGGAGGCGCCGGCCCCGCTCAACGCCAACCCGGCCTTCGGCGAGGTGGACGTGGTGCGCATGACCTATGTCGCGCCGACCGACGCCAAAGCCCGCGAAGAGAGCGAGGCCGGCATCACCCACCACATGAAGACCTTTCTCAGCGGCGCGGTCGGGCGCTATCTGGGCGACGTGACGGAGAAGGCGGACGAGAGCCAGTTTGCCTACGAGCATCTGGTGAAGGACACCATCCTGCACGGCTCGCCGGACACGGTGCTGCGCAAGATCGAGGCGTTCCGCGACGTGGGCACGACCTCGCTGATGATCCACTATCCGCCCTATTACGGCGTCGAGCGCACGCTCGGCATGCTGCGGCTCTTCGCCGCCGAGGTGCTGCCGGATCTCAAGCGGATGGGAACGGGGGCCGCGCCGCTCCGCGCCGCCGGGTAAGCCGCCGGTGGCCTGGGGGGAGATCACCGAAGAGCGCCTGGCGGAAGCGGCCGCGCTGATCGGCAAGCCCCTGCGCCGTTCGCGGCTGCAGTGGATCGAGACCGCGACGCGCGACGCGATCCGCCATTTCGCCTGGGGCGTGGGCGACGACAACCCGCTCTGGTTCGACGAGGACCATGCGCGCAGGTCGCCGGCCGGGGGCATCGTCGCGCCGCCCTGCATCCTTTACGCCGTGGACATGACCATCGTTGCGCCCAAGCTCTCCGGCGTGCAGTGGATCTATGCCGGGACGGAATTCACCTGGTTCGACCATATCCGCCTCGACACCCGCTTCGAGGTCGAGGCGCGGCTGGTGCGCCAGGAGCTGAAGTCGGGCCGGCGTTTCGCCAGATGGGTGCTGCAGACGGGCGAAGTGGACTATCGCGACAGCAGCGGCCGGCAGATCGCCAGCGCCGTCGGCCAGGTGGCCCGGACGCCCCGCGGCGCGCAGTTGAAGGCGGAGCGGGGCGGCGAAGCCGTAAGCGCCGGCGCACACCGCTACACGCCGGAGGAACTCGAGGGGATCGAGCGCGAGATACTGGCCGAGCGGCGGCGGGGGCCGGAGCCGCTCTTCTGGGAGGATGTCGATGTCGGCGATGCGGTTCCCCCGGTCGTCAAGGGGCCGCTCACCATTACCGACATCGTGGCCTGGTATTCCGCGACGCAGGGCGCCATGCCCTATGGCGGCGCGCATGGAGACGCGGTGCGATACCGGCGGCGCCACGACGACTACCACATCAATCCCGAGACGGGCGCCAAGGACGCGGCCGGGCGGGGCCATCTGGAAGCCGCGACGGGCCGCGATGTCGGCATGGGCGGGGCCTACGATGTCGGGCCGCAACGCATCGCCTGGGCGCAGCACATGCTGACCGACTGGATCGGAGACCACGGCTTCCTGCACCGGCTGAACGTCTCCGTGCGCCGGCCGAACCTCGTCGGCGACACGATCCGGTGGCGGGGCAGGGTCGCGGACAAGCGGGAAGCCGGCGATGCCATGCTGGCCGATGTCGAGGTCGAGGCGCGGAACCAGGCGGGCGCCATTTCCGCTTTCGGGACGGCCACCGTGGCGCTGCCCTCGCGCCGGAAGGGGCCGGTGCCCCTGCCGCTTGCATGAGGGCGATGCGCCGGCTGCCGGTGGGTGTTGTCCCAGCTTCGTTCGAGGGGCCGGGCCGCGCGCCTGCCTATGCCCGGATGTGGCTTGAACTGGCCGGGGCGGAGGTGGCGCCGGGAGGGCCGCCGATCCGCCTCTGGGATTTCCAGGTCGGCATGGCAGGCAGCGGCGCGGACGCCTCGGCCGTTGCGGGGCCCGCCGCCGCCATCGGGCATGGCGACGGACCCGGCCTGCCGCTGCCGGCCGACATGCCGGAGAAATGGTGCGGGCTCGTCGGAGTCACGCTGGCGCTCGCCGAAGCCTGGCGCGGCGCGGATGGCGGCGCGCCGGAATACGACGCCTCGGCAGCGGACATCATGCGGGCCTTCGCGCTCCAGAACTCCGGCACGCCGGAGGAGCGCCGCCGGCTATGGAAACGCAACGGGCGCATCTGCGTGGAGCACGGGCTCATCTTTCCCATGGGTTTTTTCGCCTGCCGGGACGGACATGTGGCCCTGCTCGGCCGCTCGCGGCGCGACTGGCGCCGCATTGCGAAGGCCATAGGCGATCCCGACTGGGCGCGCCGCCCCGGCTTCGACAACCCGTTTGCGCTGGCAAGGGACAGCGCCGAGGCCGACTCGCTGCTGGAGGAAACGCTGGCCGACAAGGCGCGCGACGATCTCCTGGCGCGCGGCCTGGAGGAGGGCGCGGTCGTCGCCCCCGTCTACAGCTATGGCGAGGCGCTGGAGCGCGGCGTGTTCCGGGCGGGCTTCGAAGAGCCGGCCATGCCGTTCCTCGCGGAGCCGCTGGGCGAAGGAAAGAACGCAGCCCGCCGCAGGCGGGGCGGGGCGGCGGGACCGCTGGAGGGGCTTGTCTGCATCGAGCTCTGCTGGATCTGGTCGGGACCGATGGTCGGTCAGCTTCTCGCCGATCTCGGCGCGGAGGTCGTCAAGGTCGAGTCTCCCGACCGCTTCGACCTCTACCGCACGCGGGGGCTGGAGCACCTCCGGGGCGAGATGGACGAGCATGTGCGGCTCGAAAGCTCGCTCTATTTCCACAGCCTGAACCGCAACAAGACCGGGCTCTCGCTCAACCTCAAGACGGATGAGGGCAGGGCGCGGCTGCTTGAGCTCGTGAGCCGGGCCGACCTGCTGATCGAGAATTTCACCGTCGGGACGATGGACCGCATGGGCCTCGGCCGCGAGGTGCTGGCGCGCGCCAATCCGGGCCTTGTCAGCCTGTCGATGAGCGGGCCGGGCAGGGGTTCGGCGGTCGAGGGCCTGCGCTCCTACGGGCTGGTGCTGAGCGCGCTCGCCGGCGCCGAAATACTCATCCGGGACGATGCCGGCGCCTTCATCGGCTCGCCCACCTTCTCGATCAGCGACCCGAACGCCGCCTGTTTCGGGGCACTGGCCGCGCTGGCCGCGCTGGTGGCCCGCGACCGGGACGGGCAGGGGCGGGCGCTCGACCTCTCGCAGATCGAAGCCGCGGCCGCGCTCGCCGCCACGCCCGCGGCAGGCCCGCCCCGGCCGATGACCGTTCCCGTCGTCGAACTGGACGAGAGCGATGACTCGCCAGTCTTCGCGGACTGCTCCGGCTGGATGGAGGCGCAGCACCCCGCGACCGGCAAGGAGCTTCTGGTCGCCGCACCCTGGCGCGTGGACGGCCGGCGGCCGGCTTTCCGCAAACCCGCACCCATGCTCGACCGAGGAGGCGAGAAATGATCCGCATCATGGGCGAGACGCCGCATGCGACCACCCTGCGCGACCTGGTGACTATGCGGGCTTCGCTGGGCGGCAAGCCGCTGCTGATCTGCCGGGACGAGACACTGACCTATGCCGATGCCGACCGGCTCTCGAACCGCGTCGCCAATGCGCTCCTGGAGCGCGGCCTGGCCAAGGGCGATGTCGTCGCGACCTTCATGTACAATTCGCTCGCGCAGGAGATCATCTGGTTCGCCTGCGCCAAGATCGGCGCCGTCTATGCGGCGCTCAACGTGTCGCTGGCCCGTGACGACCTCGCTTACAGCCTGAACGATACCGGCGCGAAACTGCTGGTTGCCGACGACGAACTGATGGATGTCTGCGAGGCGGCGGCGGACCGTTTTTCGTCGCCGCCGGAGGTGATGGTCCACGGTGCGCCGCGCGCGGGATACGCCGCCTGGGAGGAACTGCTGACAGGCTCGGAGGTGCTGCCGGATGCCCAGGTCGGGCCGACCGATCCCGCAGCCATCGTCTATACCGGCGGCAGCACTTCCATGCCGAAAGGCGTGCTCGTCTCCCATCTCTATTACATCGCGGCTGCCATTCGCTATGCGGAGATCGCCGAAGCGGGGCCGGACGACGTGCATTTCGCCAATTCGCACTTCTTCCATATCGGCGGCCAGCAATTCGGCGTCACCGGGCCGCTCTACACCGGCATGACCGGCGTGATGCACAAATGGTTCAGCGCCTCGCGCTACTGGGAAACGGTGCACCGCCACGGCGCCACGATCATCGACCCGCTGGGCACGATGATGTCCGTGCTGCTGCGCCGGCCGGAAAGCGGGCTCGACCGCTCGCACCGGGTCAAGGTCGGGGTCGGCATCGCGTCCGGCCAGGTCCGGCGCGAGCTTCGGGACGAATTCGAGGCCCGGTTCGGGATTCCCATGCTGGAGGTCTATGCGATGACGGAGATGGGCGTGCTGATCTGCTCCGAGCGGCTGCATGACCGCAAGATCGGCACGTGCGGCCGGCCGCATGGATGGACGGAGCTTCTGGTCGTCGATGCGGACGACAACCCGGTGCCTGCGGGCACGACCGGACAGCTCCTGCTGCGGCCCAAAGTGCCGAACACCTACATGATCGAATACATCAACAAACCGGAGGCAACCCTCTCCGCCTGGCGCAATCTCTGGTACCATTCCGGCGACCTCGGCTGGCTCGACGAAGACGGCTATGTCCACTTCGTCGGCCGCGAGGCCCACTGGATCCGCCGGCGCGGCGAGAATGTCTCGGCCTTCGAGGTCGAGAAGGCGATCACGGCCCATGAGGGGGTGGTGGACTGCGCCTGCGTCGGCGTGCCCTCAGACCTCGGCGAAGAGGACATCAAGGCCTATGTGCAGGTCTCCGCGCCGGTCGAGCCGGGAACGCTGGTCGCGTGGTGCCGCGAGCGGATCGCCTATTTCAAGGCGCCGCGCTATGTCGAGTTCGTTGACGAGTTCCCCCGTACCATGACCAAGAACGAGATCGCGCGCCACGAACTGCGCGAGCGGGGGATCGGATCGTGCTGGGATGCCGAGGCGGAGCGGGCCGGACAACCGGCTCCGGCGTCTTCGAATTGAGGGGGAGGCCCCGCGCACGGCTATGCTAGTGTTCCGCTGCTAATCCTAGGCTTGGCGAAAAACAGGAGGGACCCACAGCCATGCTTTCACGTCTCAAACAGTCTCTGGCCGCAACGACGCTTGCCGTCGCCGCAGGAGGGTTTGTCGGCTCCGCCGATGCCGCCGAGTACACGCTTCGAGTCCAGACCCATTTCCCGGCCGAATCGACTCCCGGCAAGGTCGCGGCGCAGTTCCTGGACGACGTCGTCACCATGTCAGGCGGGCGCGTCGAGTTCCAGATGCACTGGTCCAGCGGCCTGGTGGCCCAGAACGAAACCCTGGGCGCGGCTTCCCAGGGCATTCTCGACTGCGACATGACCGGCGCGAGCGGCAATGTCGGCAAGGACGCCGGTTTCCAGTTCGTCGGCGACATCATGGGCGGCTACGATACGCCCTACCAGTTTATCGGCTGGCTGGAGCATGGCGGCGGACGCGCCCTCGTCCAGAGCCTCTATGACGAGTACAACATGCATCTCGTCGGATACTGGCTGCAGGGCCATGAGTCGCTGTCGTCGACAAGGTCGCTGGCCAGCTTCGAAAACCTGAAGGACTGGAAATTCCGTTCACCTCCGGGCCTCGAGACCGAGATCTTCGCATCGTTCGGCGCCAAGCCGATCGTGATGGACTTCGGCGAGGTGCCGACCGCGCTGCGCACCGGCATCGTCGACGGCGCCGACGCCTCGACGCTGAACACCAACGCGGCGCTCGGCCTGTTCGACATCGCGACCCATGTCACCTATCCGGGCTTCCACTCGATGCCCACCGAGACGCTGGCCTGCAACAAGGCCGCCTGGGACAAGCTTCCTGCGGACATCCAGCGGATGATGGAAGTCGCGCTTGCGCGCGCAGCCCTCAATCTCGCGATCCTGACCGAGATCAAGGACAAGAAGGTCGCGCGGGAGATCGCGGCAAAGGGCGTGACGCTGCATGACTGGTCGGTGGAAGACCGCAAGCAGTTCCGCACCTTCGCTCGCGAGCGCTGGCAGGACTGGAAGACCAAGTCGGCGCATGCAGCCGGGCTGGTCGACAGCCATGTCGCCCACATGCAGGAACTCGGTCTGATCGACTAGAGACCCGCCGCTGGCCGGGGCAGGGTGTGCAACTTCCTGCCCCGGTCTTTTCCTTCATGCTTGCAGGCGGCAACGGAGCGGGCTTCATGCCATGACTGCGGAAAGCGGAGAACAGGGCCCCGGAACCGGATATCTGCGCCGGGTCTGGCAGTGGATCGTGGAGGCGCCGGACAATGAAGTCGTGACGATCGTGGATCGCATCGTCACCCTGCTGTCGCGCGTGGCCATGTTCCTGACCGCCGTGATCGTCGTGATTATCTTCTATGAAGTAGTCATGCGTTATGTCTTTTTCAGTCCAACGCTCTGGGTGAACGAGCTCTCGCTCTGGCTCGGGAGCATGATCTTCCTTATCGCCGGCATGTATACGATGCAGCGGCGGGGCCATATCCGGGTCACGGCGGTCTACGACATCGTTCCGCGAAAGGTGCAGATCGCCTTCGACTTCATCGCCATGCTGGTCGTGGTGGCCTACGCGTTCCTGATGATCGTCGCCGCCTGGCCGGTCGCCCTCGACACGCTGCTGCGCTGGGAACGGTTCGGCACCTACTGGAACCCGCCCGTTCCGGCGACCGTCAAGCCGCTGGTGCTGTTCGTCACGGCCGTGGTGGCGGTCCAGGCCGTCAACAATTTCATCATCGACAGTCTTCTGGGGCACCGGAGGCCGGAGCCGGACCGTCCGGACACCTGAGCGATGGATATCGGCACACTCTCCCTGCTGATTCTGATCGGCATTTTCGTCCTGCTGGTTGCGGGCGTGCCGCTGGGATTTGCGACGGGCCTGCTGGGCGCTGTCGTCATCTACTTCAATTTCGGGCTGCCCGGTCTCGGCCTGGTGATGCAGCGAGTGTACGACCTGGCGATCACCTACGCGATCATCGCCGTGCCGCTGTTCATTGTCATGGCCTCGCTGCTGGAGCGCAGCGGCATCGCGAGGGACATGTACGACGCGCTCAATCTCGCGCTCGGCAGACTGCGCGGCGGGCTGGCGATCGTGACGACCGTCATGGCCGTCGTGATGGCGGCCATGTCCGGCATCATCGGCGGCGAGATCGTACTGCTCGGCCTCGTGGCGCTGCCGCAGATGCTTCGGCTCGGCTATGACCGCAACCTCGCGATCGGGACGATCTGCGCGGGCGGGTCGCTGGGCACCATGATTCCGCCCTCGGTCGTGCTGATCGTCTATGGCCTGATTACGGAGACCTCGATCACCGCGCTGTTCACGGCCGCCTTCGTGCCGGGCCTGATGCTGGCGGGCTGCTACATCGTCTATATCGTCGTGCGCACACGCCTGAATCCCGCGCTGGCCCCGCTCCAGACGGATTTCGGGGAAGGAAGCGCTTCGGCCGGCGCCGGTCATGTCGCCGGGGAATTCGCGCTGAATGCCGGGCCGTTCGCAATCGGCCTTGCGGCGGCCCTGGGCGCCAATACCTACGGGTTCAACGCAACGGAGCAGGTGGCCTGGTTCATCTTCACCAGCGCGGTCGTGGGCATGGTGCTGGTTTACAGCCTGCGAAACAGCGAGGCCTGGCCGATAGCCAAGGGGCTGCTGCCGCCGCTCATCGTCGTCGACCTCGTGCTGGGCTCGATCTATGGCGGCGTGACGGGGATCACCGAGGCTGCGGCGATGGGTGTCGTCGCGACCTTCATTCTCATCGTCATCCGCCGGGAAGCCGGCCTCCGAATGGTGCTGGAAAGTCTCGAACAGACCTTTCGCGCGGTGGGAACGATCCTGTGGGTCACTTTCGGGGCGACGGTGCTGGCCGGAGCCTACAGCCTCTCCGGCGGCAACGACTATGTCGCAGGCGCGATCCTCGGCATGGATGTGGCGCCGATCGGAATCATCCTGTTGATGATGCTGGTCTTCCTGATCCTCGGCATGTTCATGGACTGGATCGGCATCGTCCTTCTGACCATGCCGGTGTTCATCCCGATCGTGAAGCAGCTCGGATACGACCCGATATGGTTCGGAATTCTCTTCAGCCTGAACATGCAGGTCGCTTTCCTCACTCCTCCTTTCGGCTCTGCCGCGTTCTATCTGAAGAGCGTGACGCCTCCGGAAATCGACCTTGTCGTGATTTACCGCTCATTCGGCCCGTTCATCTGTCTTCAACTCTTCGTACTCGCCCTGGTGCTTTTCTTCCCCGAAATCGCGTTGTTTCCCGTAGGCTGACGGAAAACAGGCGCGAAGGCGTTGCGAGGCGTAGTGCTGGCGCGGCAGCATCGGCGCGCTATGATTATCCGTAACGCAAATGGCGGGGCTGGCCGGCGAATATGGGATTGCGGATCAAGCTGGGGTTGGCGTTGCTCGCCGGCATCGTCCTGTCGTTGGCGCTGGTCGTCCATGCCGCCCTGGACACGTTCGACCGCGAGTTGCGAACCGTCAAAACATCGCATTTCGGCTTCACGGTCGATGAGATCGCCCATGCGATCACCGTGCGCACGGATCTGGGCCTGCGGCTGGAAACCATCCCGGAGATCGCCGCCTTGCTCGATCGGACCCAGGCGGCCGACCCCGACATAGACCGCCTGCTCGTTTTCGGAGCGGACGGGCGGGTCGTATTCTCCACCGACCAGACGGACCTCGGCACCGTAGTCGAGGTCCGGGACCGCGCGGGACGATGGGTCGAGACCGATGAGAGGGCGGTAACGGTCGGCAGCCCGCTCATCAACAATTTCGACAAGGTCGTCGGCGGCGTCCTGCTGGAGAGCGAAGTCCGGCACAGCGCGCCGCTTCGCGAGCGGGCGGTCATTACGGTGTTCGGCATCGCCGCGGGGGCGTTGGCGGTATGCCTGTTGCTGGTGTGGCTGTTTGTCCGGTGGGTGTTGCATCCCCTCCTCAACATGCTCAGGCAGAGCGATGCGTCCCTGCTGGCGATGGCCGAAGGCCAGGCGGCCGACCTTGAAGGCGCGCCACCGTCGCTCGCAGGCTTCCACGGGGCCGCCACGGGCATGCTGGCCGAGCTTGACGCGGATGCGCGCGAGATCGACCGGCTGGACCGGATCGGATAGCGGGCATGGGCCGCCTCTTCCGGACATTGTGCCTGAAAGCCTGCATCGCCGCTGTCGGAGTCGCACTCCTGCAGGCGGTATTGACGGCAGCCCTGTTCCACTGGTGGGCCGAAGAGCCGCTGACGCGCGAGCTCGACCGCAAGGCGCTGGCGGTCGGCCAGGCCATGAAAGCCGAGATGGAGCGCGCCGCCCAGGTCGGCATCCCGCTCGACGAGCTCCGCGGCGTCGAGCCCTTCTTCCAGCGGTTCCTCGACGAGAATCCGGATATCCGGTTCATTGCGATGACCTCGCCGGACAAGGAACCGATTTATCTGAGCGGCATTGCGCGCGACCGGCTGGCGGAAATTCTTGCATCCGCCGATACCGGCTTCGAGGAACGGCGCATGGCGGGAGGGGTGACGGAAGCCCGGAGCCGCCATGTCGTCGGCGACCTCTCGGTCGATATCCGCCCGATCGGACCGGCGGACTATCCCCTGGCGCTGCTGCATGTCGCCGTCGAGAAGGATTTCGTGACCCACATCCTGCGCCGGAACTGGCAGGGTTTCGCCGTCGCGGCCGTCGTCGGCGCGGTCGTCGGTCTGGTGTGCGCGCTGGTCCTGACCCTGCGCGTCGGCCGGCGCATGCAACGGTTCGACGACGGACTTGCGCAGGCGGCCGGCGGGCGCCCTGTCCTGCTCTCGGATCTGGGGCAGCGGGACGAAATCGGCTATGCGGCCCGCGCCTTCAACGCGGTGCTGCATGGCCTGCGGGCGCGGTTCGACGCAACCCTGGACCAGGCGGAGGACGCCCGCGACGCCGCCGTCGGGCGTACGGTCCGCGATTCGCTGGAGCGCATCCGCCGAGGGCTCGTGCAACGGCTGGAGCCCGTGTTTCGCGATATCACCCCGATGCCGCCGACCGAAGTGGGCCGTTTCGGCAGGAATGTCTCGATCCGCCTGCGGCTGACCATCGTCGTCAGCCTTGCCGGGCTGCTGGTGATGATCGGCCTCGGTTACGGCAGCATCGTTCGCGAACGCCTGTTGGCGGAGAGTTACGACGAAGACCGCCAGACCGCGCTGAGGACGGTCTGGAAGACGCTTTCGCAGCGTGAGACGGATACGGTCGCGCGGCTGATGGTGCCGCTGCGCACCAACGAGAGCATCCGCGCCGCCCTGCTCGAAGGCGACACCCTGCTTGCGGCGCGCCTGATCGAAGACATCGCCGTGGAAACCGGGCTCGAACGGCTGGTGACCTTCGATCCGTCCGAAGAGGGAGGAGGACGCCTGTTCGTCGGGCGGAACCCCCTGTCGCCGCGTGTCGCCAAGCGGATCGTCGATACCGGAAGGCGGGCAAGCGGCGGCGACATCGACGCCAACGGGGAGCCGGTCTGGACGGTGGCTGAGGGCCTCGGCGACTCCGAGCGGGGAGATATGCTGATCGTTGCCGGCAGCATCCCGCTGGCCGCCGCTGTCCAGGAGGCAGGGGCAGTCCTCGGCGGAGAAGCGTTCCTGGTCGGGAGCGAAGGCGGACTGATTTTCGGAACCGACCCGCCGCTCTGGCAAAGCCTGAACGGCGACGACAGCAACTACGCCGCAACCACCGCCAACATTCCGGCACTGAACGGCGGGCGCCTCGCCGCGCTGCATGTCATCGCCGATGTCAGCGAGCTCGTCGCGCGCCAGCAGGCGTTGCGGATCGCCTTCTTCGGGGCGGCGGTCGTCTTCGCCTGTATCGCGCTCTGGGCCCTGTATGCGAATCTCCGCGGATCGCTGCAACCGCTCGACCGGGTGATCGGCGTGCTGGAAGCGCTCTCCGCCGGCAGGCGCGGCGTCTGGATCGAACAGGCCGCGGGCACCGACGAAATCTCCCGTATCGCCAAGGCGGTCGAGTCCTATCGCAACTCCCTCGGGGAGGTCGAGCGACTGTCGGCGGAACGACGGCGCGCGCAGAGGCGGCGCGAGCGCTTCCTGCGCCAGCAGATGGCCGGGCTGACCTCGACGGTTGGCACGGAAGCCAGGCAGGCGGTCTCCGACCAGCTCTCCCGGCTTGAGCGCGAAGGGGCCAGCGACGAATTCGAAGCCCTGACGCTGGTGTTCGAGCAAATGGCGCAGCGCATCCGCGAACAGCACGGCCGCCTGACGGAACTGGTCGAGGAACTCCGCGAGGCGCTCAAGCACAAGGAGCGTCTTGTTGCCATCGAGCGCGAGCTGTCGATCGCCCACGATCTTCAGCTTTCCGTCCTGCCGCGGGAGACGCCGCCCCAACGCACCGTCGAGATCGCTGCGGAGATGGTGCCGGCCAGGGAAGTGGGCGGCGACTTCTATGATTATTTCGCCATCGACGACAACCGTATCGGGATTGTCATCGCAGATGTCTCGGGCAAGGGAATACCGGCCGCATTCTTCATGCTGATCGCCCGCACCCTGCTCAAGGCAACGGCGCTGATCGGCGAGTCGCCCGCAAGGGTGTTCACCGCGTTGAACGACATGCTGGAGGCCGAGAACGAGCAGATGATGTTCGTCACGGCCTTTTACGCGGTTGTCGATACCGAGAGCGGCCATGTGGCGTTCGCCAACGCCGGACACAACCCCACCTACCGGATCGACGCCGGGGGGAGGATATCGACCCTGCCGATGGAAGCCGGTCTGGCGCTTGCGATCATGCCGGGGTTCGATTTCGAGGAAGGCGAAACCAGCCTGGCGCCCGGCGAGACGCTGTTCTTCTATACCGACGGTGTGAACGAGGCCTTCAACGAGGCGGGCGAGCAATTCGGCGAGCCGCGCCTGGAAGCCGAACTGGAAGCCTGCGCGGGAGCGCGGCCCAGCGACATTTGCGATGCGTTGCGGGCGTCGGTCGAGGCGTTCTCAACCGGCGTGGAGCAGAGCGACGACATAACCGTCGTGGCGATGCGTTATCTCGGCAACGGCTCCGGCGCGTCCTGACCCCACTGCCGGTCGAGGCTGGTAGCCAATATGTGCTCGACCAGCGCTTCCGACGATATGCCGGCCCTTGCCGCGGACTGCGCAAAGGCCATCGCGCTGCCGATCGAACAGGCGATGTTGAACTCCAGCAGGGCGTGGCCCTCGGGCCCGAACCGGAAATCGCACCGGATATAGTCGTAGGGTTCGACCGCCCGCGCGAAACGAAGTGCATCGTCGACAATCGGCGCGAGCCACGGCTCATCGGGCGGAAATTCGCGAACGAGACCCGGGGCGAGCCTCCGTTTCTGGCGGTGGGTGAAGAGGCCGTAAGGGCTGTCGGTAGTCTGGGTGGCAGGCGGCAGCGCCACGGGCCCGTCCTCGCCAACCAGAACCGGCACCGTCACATCGAAGTCGCCGAAGACCTGTTCGACCAGGCACTCGTCGGGAGTCGACCCAAGCTGCGCAACGCGTCCGGCCAGCGCGTCGAAATCCTCTTTCGCGCTTTCGTGGTCAATGCCCGTGGAGGCGGCGCCGAAACGGGGCTTCGCCACATAGGGGCCGTCGAAATCGGGCCTGCCGACCGGAACGCCCGGTCCGAAGACCTTTCCTGCCGGCGCCGGGATACCCAGCGCCTGCGCCGCCAGCTTGGTCAGCCATTTGTCCTCGGCAAGCGCGCGGATGTTCGCCGGCGCGCCCAGGCAGGCTATGCCCGCCTTCGCTGCCAGCGACGAAACGTACACCTCCGAATTGCGGAACGGCGCGATGTTGTACAGCGAGAAGACGTAGTTCCGGCCTTCGAAGGCCTGCGGCACGGCGTCCAGGTCGGAACGGCTGTCGACGTCCAGCCCGAGGCCGTTGCTCAGCACATCCCATATTTCATACTGGTAAGCGGGCTGTACGCCATAATCGGGGTGGATGTCCGGGGGCCTGGGCGTTTCGGGCGAAGGGGCGTGGGGCGCCAGATACAGTATTTTGAGCGCGGCGCGGCGCTTGCCGTCCAGACGTTTCAGGGCGATCAAGAATCGGCTCCGGTCTTGATGAACTGGGCAAAGCGCAGAATTTCCATCGGCGGATACACCTTCAGCTTGTGGGCGGTCTCCATATTGATCACGAAGGAGAACCGGGAGAGGGTTTCGATCGGAATCTCGCCCGGATCCCTGCCGCCCGTCAGAATCTGCTCCGCCTTGAAGGCGGCGAACTGTCCGACGGCGTAAAGCGGGCTGACGAGCCCGGTCATGCAGTGCTGCCGGATCAGGGTTTCGACGCCGCAGAAGGTCGGCAGGCCGAGCTCCGTCGCGGTGCGGGTTACGAGAGCGGCGTGGGCGCCGAAGAAGTTGGACGGCGGGATGTACAGAAAATCGACGCCCGCCTCCTTGAGGCGCCGGAGCGTCGGTTCGATCTCGTTCGGATCGCGTTCGACCTTCGGCTCCGTCGGGCTGTCGGAGACGAATTCGAAGCCCGCGTCTTCCGCCAGGGCCCGCATTGCGGCTTCCGACCGGCGCTGGGCGCCCGAACTCTTGTCATAGAGCATGCCGAGCTTGTTGAAGGGCATGTATGTGCGCATCGCGTTGAGCCGCACGAGGTTCGACACGACATGCCGGGCGCCGGTGATGTTGCGTTTCGAAAGCATCGGCGCCGCGGGGTCCGGGTCGGTCGGCACCAGCTTCGACCTGGCAGGAAAGGAGACCATCGAGAATACAACCGGAATGTCGAGGACATGCGTGGCCGGGTCGGCTTCTTCCAGCCGCCCGACGACAGCGCGCGTCACCGAGGTCGTCTGGGTATAGACGAGGTCCGGCTTGAGCGTCTTGATCTCCTCGACATAGCCGGGCAGGCGGGACCGGTCGTTTTCCATGTCGCGGAATATGAACCTGGCATCGACGCCGTTCGCCGTCAGATAGTCGCGAAAACCGTCATCGGCGCCCGACCCTGCGCGATGCACGATCATGTAGATCGAAAAGGGCTCGGCTTGCGAAACCGAGGCGGCCGTCATCAGGGCGACAAGCGCCAGAATCATCGCTCGGAACATTGGAAGCGTGTCCGTTGCGTTGCTTGGGAATGGCTCGCTGGCTATCATAAGCCAGTTCGCCGCATTTGCGACAGACATGTGGTAATTTCGAAATGATAAAGCTGTTACAAATCGACCCTGAACAGCGTCGGGAGCTGGATATTCTCTTTCTCGCCAAATATGCCGAGGACTGGAGCGAACCGCCGCCGATGGTACATCCGCATTACGGACGCGAACTCTACACCAAATTCGAGGTGCTCTCGGTTCTGCGCGGCCTGGCGCATTCGGTGGAACCCTGCGCCAGCCTCGAAGCGTTCGAGGAGCGTATGCGCCGCAGCCCGGCGCCAGACTACGTCTTTCAGATTTACAACCGCGAGGCCGTCCGCAATCCCGAGATTCTGGTGTCCTCGCTCTGCGCGCGCACCGGCGTTCCCTATCTCGGCAGCCCGCCGAACGTGCGGGCCATGGCCGAGGACAAATGGATTACCAAGCTGATGGCGCGCGCCGCAGGCTTGCTCGTGCCGGAAGGAATCGCGGCGGTCGTCGAGGCCGATCTGGACAACCCGCCGGACTTTCCGGGGCCGTATTTCGTCAAGCCCCGGTTCGGCGCCAACTCCGAGGGCGTCGACGAGGGTTCGATCTGCGACAGCTGGGCCGAGGCGCGGTCGAGGGCGTCGGCGCTGCTGGCCGCCGGCGAGGAGGCGCTGATCGAGGCGTTGGCGCCCGGGCTCGATGTGACGGTGCCGGTGCTCGGCGGGCCGCTGGCGCTGCATCCCGTCGCCAATCATTCCGATTTGCGCGAGGGCGTTCAGACCGAGCGGCAGAAGCGCTTCCTGGACCCCGGAAAGCGCGGAGAGCCTTTCGACGACGCACCGCTTTGCGAAGAGTTGCGGGAGGCTGCGCTCGCATTTGCGAAAATCGTGCAGCCCTGCGATTACCTCCGGGTCGATTTCCGGGTTGCGCCGGACCGGACGTTCCGCCTGCTTGAGTTCAATGTCACCTGCAACCTGGCGACCACCATGTCCATGAACGTCGGTGCCGGCGCGGCGGGCGTATCGCATGAAGCCATGATCGAGCACTTCCTGTGCTACAGCCTGCAGCGTCAGGGAGTCCTGGCGGCATGAGGCTTCTGGTTGTCCTCAATCTCGGCTTCCTGAGCGCGTTTGCCGTGACGATGGCGTTGATGATCCTGCTCAACCAGCAGAAGTTCGGCGACATCCTGCGCGGGTTGGACGATTCGCGGGTCTCGGTCGTCACGCTCGATACCTCCCGCCGGCTTCGGCAGGCGGTGGACCTCGGGCTGCCGCTCAAGGACATTGCGGAAAGCCGGTCGATCGTGGATGCGCTGATCGGCGATTACCCGGAGCTGCAGTCGGTCAGCATCTTCGATGCACGCGGAAAAGTGCTGGTTCACGGCGGCAATGAGCTGGCCGGCGGAGCGTCGGAAGCGCCGCCGGCCTGGGCTGCGGGCAATCGCGAGGCAGATGGGGAGGTCTGGCGCCTCGAAGACCCGGAATCATTCGTCGTCGGCGCGCCGGTCGTGAACAATTTCGGCAAGCTCGAAGGCGGCGTGGCGGTTCGCTACAGCAAGGCGCGTTACGACAGCATTGTGGCCGGGCTGACGAAAGAGCTTCTGGAAGCCGCTGTGTTCATCTTCCTCGCCAGCGGATTGCTGGCGATCCTGGGTACGGGAACCGCGCTCTGGAAACTGACGAAGACGGCCCGCTATCTGAGACAAAGCGTCGAGAACCTCCTGAAACCGGAGCCCGACGACGCGCCCGTGGATACGGAACTGATCGAATTCGTAGGCTATAGCGCGACGGTGCGGGAAACGGCCGCAAGCCTGGCGGCCGCAGAAAGGAGCGGGCGGTGATCCGCCGCCTTCGCCGGGCACCGACCCTTGCCGGACTGGGTATCCGGATCGGTCTGGTCGCCGTGGTGGCGCTGATCGCCGCGAATGCCTTGCTGGCCTGGATCGCGCTCGGCGCCGTCGAGCAGCGGCTCGAACCGGTCATCAAGGACAAGGCGAACGTCCTTGCCCGGTCCATAGCAAACGATCTCTACACGGCGGTGCGGCTCGACATACCGATCGCGAGCCTGAAGGGCGTGAACGCCTATCTCGACAACCTCCTGACCGATCATCCCGAAGTGGCCTATCTCGCGGTGGCCGATCCGAAAGGCAAGGTGCTGTTCCTGGTCCAGGCGGAAAACGGAACCGAAAACACGTTCCAGCCCATTGCCGCCAATGCCAGCGATGCAAATGCCGGCACGTTCGTCTCGATCGTCGATTCCGAGTACAACATCGTGCATCCCCTCATCCATGACGGGAAAGAAGTCGGGCATGCGATGATCGGCATCGACCGGCGCTATGTCCGTAATACGATGGGCGGCATCTTCACCGATATCGGCATTTCGCTGTGCGTCGCCATATTGATCGTGCTTGAACTGACGCTGCTTGTCCTGTCGCTGACGGTTGCGCGCTCCATCGGTCTGATGCGGCGCCTGATGCACACAGTCAGCGAAGGCGATTTTTCCGCATCGATCATGACCAGTGGACGGGACGACCTGGGCCGTGTGATCGACGCGATGAACGGAATCAATGCCGAAATCAACCGGCGTTTCCGCGCCCTGGCTTCCGGCGGCAGCGCCGCGGTTCTGGACAGGTTGCGCGAGGGCAGGGTCTTTGCGGAGGCGGGCGCCTACCGCCCCGTGCAGGTGCTGCTTGCGGGCGATGTGCAATACCCGCTCTTCTTCTTCATCTTCGGCGTCGAGCTGTCCCGTCCCTTCTTCCCGCTTTTCGTGCGGGACCTTTACGATCCTTCACTCGGGATCGACGCGTCGATAGCGATCGCCATGCCGATGTCGGTGTGGGTGATCGCAATGTTGCTCACGACCCCGTTCGCGCCGACCCTGATCCGGCGGCTGGGCACGCGGAACACGCTTCTCCTGGGCATGGCGCCGACGAGCGTCGGGCTGATGGCGACCGCCCTGGCAACCGGATTCATCGAACTCATCGCGCTGCGATGTCTGACCGCAGCCGGCTTCGGCCTGGTGACCGCCGCCATTCTGGTCCGGCTGGCCATGACCGCGCCGGAACGGCGGCGGGCGCTCAATATCGGCGTCTTCGTCACCGCCACCGGAGGCGGCAGCATTTGCGCGACCGCCATCGGCGGCATCCTTGCCGAACGCCTTGGCTACGAGAACACCTTCATCGTGGGCGCTGCCATCGTCTTCGTCGCTATGACGATCGCCTTCGGCTTTCTGTCTCCGGACGAAGGCGTGGGAGCCCATGTCAGCACTCCCGCCAACCGCAGGAGATTCGGAATTTACGGCAGTGCGAAGTTCATGACGTTCATGGGCCTGTCGGCGCTGCCGTCGCGCATCGTGCTCACCGGTTTCCTGTTCTTCCTGGTCCCGCTCTACCTGGATTCGATCGGTTTCGGCGGCGCAGCCATCGGTCGAACGATGATGGTCTATTTCCTTGTATTGCTGGTCATGAACCAGGCGGCGGCGCTGATGGCCGACAGGTTCCAGAACCATGGCACGCTGATACTGGCCGGCGGGGTATCGGCCGGGATCGGCTGCCTGCTGTTCGTGTCCACAACAGAGAGCTTGCCGCTGGTGTGCGGCGTCGCGCTGATCGGGCTCGGGCAATCGTTCGTGATGACGCCGCAAGTGGCGGCGCTGCCGGCTTATTTCAGAAACGAGACCGAGGCTTTCGGCACGGGCCCGGTCACGGCGGCATTCCGGGTGGTGGAACGCGCCGGCAGCATTGTCGGTCCTTTGCTCGCGGGCGCTGTCGTTGCCGTTGCCGGGCTCGAACAGGCGGGCAGCTTCATCGGCTACGGCATACTGGTCACGACGGGGCTGCTGGCCCTGTTGCTGGCCGTCGGAGTGTTTACCCGCCGGCGCTGACCATGGCCTCGATCAGAACCGGACCGGAGCCCGCGAGCGCCTCGCGGTAGGCTTTGCGGAACGCGGCCGGCGTTTCGGCGCGCACCGCGGCCATGCCGAAGCCTTCCGCAAGCCGGGCGGCGTCGATCGGCGGGTCCCGGAAGTCCATCCCGATCGGCGCGTCATTGTCGTGAAACGCCTTCATGCGGTCCTTCAGGATGCGGTAGCCGCCATTGTTGGCGATCACGAAGACGACCGGCAGCCGTGCGTTGGCGGCCGTCCACAGCGCCTGGATCGAATACATGGCGCTGCCGTCCCCGATCAGCGCGACGGTGCGGCGCCCGGGTTGCGCGATCTGCACGCCGACGGCTGCGGCTATGCCCCAGCCGATGCCGCCTGAGACATTGCCGAAATAGCCGCCCGCGTCGCGAAACGGCAGGAAGTCCAGAAGCCGCGCGCCGGTGGTGATGCCCTCATCGATGACAATGCCGTCGTCCGGCAGGTCTTCGGCCAGGCACATGCAGAGCCAGGCCGGCGGAATGGGACCCGCGTCTTCCGGGACTTCCGCCAGGTCGTTCCGCGCCTTGCTCCGGTTTGCGCTCCAGTTTCGTGGGGCGAGCGCGGCCATACGATCCTGCCGGCTTGCGCCGAGTCTGTCCTCCAGCAGCGGGTTCAGCGCCGTGAGGGTTTCCCGCACATCGCTCCGCGCCGCGATTTCGGCAGGGTAGTTCTTGGCGAGTTCCCAGTCCCTCAGGCCGATCTGGACGACGGCCATATGCTCCGGCAGGGGATCGGTTTCGCTCCAGACCGACATGCGCAGGAAGTCGGCTCCGAGGCTGACGATCAGGTCGTGGGGAGCCAGCACACGCCGGACCTGGGGCTGGCTGCGGCTGAGAGCGCCCATGAAGCACGGATGCTCCGACGGGAAGTGAGCCCCCTGCGGCACGCTCTGCTGATAAACCGGTGCGCCCAGCAGTTCGGCGAAGCGGGCAGCGGCAGCCAGCGCATCGCCGGTAGCCGCCTCATGGCCTGCGAGAACGACCGGATTGGCAGCCGCGGCGATCCGGTCCGCCATCTCCGCCAGGGCCTCGTCCGAAGGCCGGACGCGCGAATCGACGCGCGTGGCCTGCCCGAGGTCGATGGCCTCGTGCCGGTTCAGTATGTCCCCGGGCAGGGAGATGAACACCGGCCCGGTCGGCGGGGTGGTCGCGACCTTGGCGGCGCGCCGCAGGATGCGGGGCAGGTCCTCGATCCTGGTGACCTCGACCGCCCATTTGACCACCGGTTCGGCAATCGGGGTGAGCGGCGCGTAAAGGAGCGGTTCGGTAAGCCCGTGGCCCTGTTCCTGCTGGCCGGCGGTCACGATGATCGGGGAGCCGCTCTGCGAGGCGGTGTAGAGCGCGCCGATGGCATTTCCCAAACCCGGTGCGACATGCACATTGCAGGCCGCCAGCTTGCCCGAGGCCCGCGCATAGCCGTCGGCCATGGCGACCACCACCGATTCCTGGAGCCCGAGCACATAGCCGAGGTCGCTCTGCTCGGTCAGCGCATGCATGATCGGAAGTTCCGTGGTGCCGGGATTGCCGAAAAGGTGCGTGACCCCTTCGTCCTTGAGGACGGCAAGGAAGGCGCTGCGACCGCTGATCGCATTGGAGGGAGTGGGCATCGGCTGTTCGCCTCTATCGTTGGCGGAGGAAACCCGCAGGTCAGGGATTTGTCTCGGGAGATGCCGGCGGGAAGACCGCGGCCTTCCCGTCCGGAAGGCGGTTGTCAGGAGGCGAGGAAGCCGCCGTCCACATGAAGTTCCACGCCGGTGCAGTAACTGCTGTCGTCGGACGCCAGGAAGAGCACCGCCTTCGCGACCTCGTCCGCCCGACCGTTTCGACCCATGGGAACCCGGCGCAGCATCCGCTCGCGCACCGCCGGATCGGCGGTGGCGCCGGAGGTGCGCATTGGCGGCATGAGGCCCGGATGGATCGAGTTCGCCCTGATTCCTTCCGATGCGTGGCGCACGGCCAACGACTTCGTCAGCACGCGGATCGCACCCTTGGAAGCGTTGTAGCCGTGATGGATATTGTCCTGCCCCACCACACCCGAGATCGACGAGATGTTCACGATGACGCCGCCGCCGGCGGCCGCCATCTTCGGCACGAAATTCCGGCAACCGAGAAATGCTCCCGTGACATTGATGGCCATGAGACTGTGCCATGCGTCGAGATCGAACGGGTCGGCGTGAGCGCTGCCGCTGATCCCGGCATTGTTGACAAGGATGTTGGCCTCCGGCCGGATTGCAGCCAGTTCCGCCCACGCAGAATCTTCAGTTACATCGAGGCCCTGGAACGAAGCCTTGCCGCCGCTGGCGACGATCTTCTCCGCCTGCGATCGCCCTTCCTCTTCCAGGATATCCGCGACGACAACGTCCGCGCCCTCGGATGCGAGGAGTTCGGCCGTAACCGCCCCCATGCCCCAGGCTCCCCCCGTTACGATCGCTGTCTTGCCGGCAAGCTTCATCGTTCTTCTCCTGCACCGAGATCCTGCGCAAAGCGTCGCTCATCATGGCGCAACCGGAAACGCCTCGAAAGGTACGGCGGAATGCCGCAAAACGGGGCGGCGCGCCGGACTGGCGCGACAGGCCGGGAATCCTCGGATATGGTGGCGGCAAATCGGTCGGGCGCCGGTTGCCGGGCCTGCAAACAAGGGGAAGGCGATGCGGCGTGTCGCTGCCGTGCTTGCGGTGATGGCTGCCGTCGGTTGCGCCGCCGGTAGCGGGCAGGCCGGCAATTTCGACAACTGGTTGGCGAAGTTCCGGGCCGAAGCGGCCGCAGAAGGCATTTCGCCGGCCACGCTGGACGCCGCGCTGACAGGCCTCCGGCCGCTGGAAAAGGTCCTGAACCGGGACCGCAGGCAACCCGAGTCCAGGCTGACTTTCGAAACCTACAGCTCCCGGCTGCTCAAGCCCCGGAACATCGAGCGGGGCAGGGCGGTGATGGCCGAACACGGCCGCCTGCTGCGGCAGGTATCCGGGCGATACCGGGTGCAGCCGCGCTTCATTGTCGCAATCTGGGGCATCGAAACCCGGTACGGCGCGATAAAGGGCAGTACGGAAGTGGTTGCGGCGCTCGCAACGCTCGCCTTCGACCGGCGGCGGTCCCGTTTCTTTCGCGCGCAGCTGCTGGACGCGCTGCGGATGGTGGACAAGGGCTATATCGGACTTGCCGACATGAAGGGCTCGTGGGCGGGGGCAATGGGCCATCCCCAGTTCATTCCGTCCAGCTATCTGGCGTTCGCCCGGGATTTCGACGGCGACGGGCGGCGGGACATCTGGAACAATCTCGGCGATGTTTTCGCCTCAATTGCCAACTATCTCCGGCAGCACGGCTGGTCGGATGCGCGCACATGGGGGCGCGGGGTACGGGTGCCGGAGACGGTAAGAGGGGCCTACGACTCGATGCGTGCGGAAAAGGCAAAGGGGTGCCGCGCGCTCCGGCAGGCGACGGCGCCCCGGGACCTGGGCGACTGGCAGGCTGCCGGCCTGCGCCGCCTGTCGGGTGCCGCGCTGCCGGCCGTGGGACTGGATGCCCGGCTGCTCATGCCGGACGGCGCGGGCGGCAAGGGATTCCTCGTGTATCGCAACTATGAAAGCCTGTTGCGCTACAACTGCTCGAACCTGTACGCGCTGACGGTCGGGCTGCTGTCGGACGCCGTTGGGGGGCGCCGATGATCCGCGCTCTTGCGCTGTTGCTGGCATTGTCGGTCTGCGCCTGCAGTTCGCCCGCCCCGGTCAAGCAGACGGCGAAGACCGGTGACCGGAGCGGCAAGGTCGTGGACCGGGGTGGCAGGGTCGTGGACCGGCGCCTCGGCGTCTCGGCCTCGCCGCACCGTCCGCTGACCTACAATGTCAGCAGCTACAAGGTCGGCGAGCCTTACAAGATTGCAGAGCGCTGGTACCGGCCGAAGGAATATGAACACTTTTCCGAAACCGGTGTCGCCTCCTGGTACGGGCGGAGATTCCATAGTCGACAGACCGCTAACGGCGAAGTTTTCAACATGTATGCGATGACCGCGGCGCATCGCGTCCTGCCGTTGCCGAGCGTCGTGCGCGTCACCAATCTGAGGAACTCCCGCAGCGTGGTCGTGCGCATCAACGACCGCGGCCCGTATGCGCGGGAGCGCATTATCGACCTCTCGCTTGCCGCGGCGGAGAAGCTCGGCTTTCGCCGCCAGGGCGTTACCAGGGTGCGGGTCGAGCTGCTGCCGGAGCTCAGCCGGAAGGTCGCCCGAATCGCGAAGAGCGGTGGCGGCGCCCGGAAACAGGACCGACTGGTGGCCGAATTCGTCGGGGGCGGCAGCTCCCGGCCCGGCGTGTACTATGTGCAGGCCGGCACGTTCCGCGACCGCAGGAATGCCGAGACCATGGCGAGCAGGCTGCGGCGGCATTTCGACGGCGTGCTCGTTCACACCAGCACGGCGAGCAACGGCAGGGTCCTGCACCGTGTGCGGATCGGGCCCGAAACGACCAGGCAATCGGCGGCGTCGCTGCGGGCCCAGGTGCGGGCGCGCGGGCCGCGGGACGCTTTCGTCGTGCGCTCGACAGGGTAGGAGGTGTTCCCATGCGGTTTGTTGCGTCCACCGCCATGCTGGCACTGCTGCTGCTCGGGGCTGCAGCCCGCGCCGATTCGACGATCGCGCCCAACGCAATACTTGTCGACGGCACGACCGGCACCGTGCTGCTGGAAAAGAATGCGGACGAGCCGCTCCCGCCGGCCTCGATGAGCAAGCTCATGACGGTGCTGATGGTCTTCGAGCGGCTGAAGGCCGGCACCCTTTCGATGGATCATACGTTCCCGGTCAGCCACAAGGCCTGGAAGATGGGCGGGTCGAAGACCTTCGTGCGCGTCAACACGCGCGTGTCGATCGCGGACCTGTTACGCGGCGTTATCGTCCAGTCGGGCAATGATGCCTCGATCGTCCTTGCCGAAGGTATTTCCGGCAGCGAAGCGGCCTTTGCCGGGGCCATGACGGCGCGTGCGCTTGAATTGGGCCTCACCAGCAGCAGCTTCCGCAATGCGACGGGCTGGCCGGACCGGGAGCATGTCATCTCGGCGCGCGACCTCGCGCGACTCGCCCAGATTCTGGTGACGGAATTTCCCGACCTCTACACGATGTTTGCGGAGCGGGAGTTCGAGTTCAACGGTATCGAGCAGCGCAACCGCAATCCATTGCTCGGCCGCGTTCCCGGGGCCGACGGCCTCAAGACGGGTCATACGAACGTCTCGGGATACGGCCTGACCGCCTCCGCGGAGCGAGATGGGCGGCGGCTGTACCTGGTGTTGAACGGGCTGAAGAGCTCGGGCGCGCGGGCACGGGAGTCCGAGCGGCTCATCGAGTGGGGGTTCCGGGAATTCGCGGCGTATCCGCTCTTGAAGAAGGGCGAAACGGTCGAGACGGCAGCCGTGTGGCTCGGCAGTCTGGACCAGGTACCGCTGGTGCCGGACCGCGATGTGGTGCTGTCGCTGAAGCGCCAGGCGCGCAGCGGCCTCAAGGCTTACGTCCGGTGGAAAGGCCCCATCGTCGCTCCGGTTGCCGAGGGCCAGCAGCTCGCAACGCTGCACCTGGAGGCGCCCGGCATACAGCCGGTCCAGCACCCGCTCTATGCCGGAGTAAACGTCGAGCGGGTCGGATTCTTCGGCCGGATCTTCGAACGGATGCGCGCCATGATTTTCGATTTCGACCCTGCGGCGTGACAGGCCGGCTGATAACTTTCGAGGGGGGCGACGGGGCCGGAAAATCGACCCAGACCGCCCGGCTGGCCGACTATCTGGCCGATCTCGGTGTCGAGGTGGTTTGCACCCGCGAGCCGGGCGGCACGGCCGAAGCGGAGGCCATCCGCTTGCTGCTCGTCTCCGGCGACCGGGGCTGGGATCCGCTGACGGAAGCAATGCTGCACTTTGCGGCGCGGCGGGAGCATGTGGAGAAGCGAATCCGGCCGGCCCTTGCGTCCGGGAAATGGGTCGTTTCCGACCGCTTCTACGATTCCACGGTCGCTTACCAGTGCTATGGCCAGGGCGTCGCGCCGGAAGACGAGGCGGTCTTGCGCCGGCTCGCCATCGGCGATCTCCAGCCCGATCTGACCCTGTTGCTGGACATACCGGTAGCCGTCGGTCGGGAAAGGGCCCTGGCCAGACAGAAGAGTCGTTACGAGGCGATGAACGACGACCTGCATCTCCGCGTACGCACGGGATTTCTTGAGATCGCGCGCCGTGAACCGGAGCGGCTGGCGGTCATCGATGCCGCGCAGGATCCGGACAGCGTTGCGCGGGCCGTGCAGACCGTCGTCGCAGGGCGCTTCGGCCTGTCATGAGCGCAGGCGGGATACCGGAACCGAGGAAGCGGGAGGCGCTCGTCGGCCATCTTGCCGCGGCGCGCGCGCTTGCAGCCGGCTTTGCCGCCGGCCGGCTGCATCATGCCTGGATCCTTGCCGGTCCGCGCGGCATCGGCAAGGCGACGCTTGCGTTCAGGTTCGCCCGCTATGTCCTTGCGGGCCAAGGCGGATTTCTGCTGGCGGAGACGGAAACGGCCCCACTTTATGTGGCTGCGGACGATCCGGTCTTTCGCCGGGTCGCATCCGGCGGCCATGCCGATTTGCGGGCGGTGGAGCCGGCCGGCGCGCGCGGCGAGATACGCGTGGATGCAATTCGCGACGCAGGCCGCTTCCTCCGCCTGACGCCCGGCGAGTCGGCATGGCGCGTCCTGGTCGTGGACGGCGCGGACTCCATGAACACGAGCGCTCAAAACGCGGCCCTCAAATTGCTGGAGGAACCGCCGCCCAATGTGCTGATTTTACTGGTTACCCACCGGCCCTCGCTGTTGCTTCCAACCGTTCGTTCGCGTTGCCGCATCCTGCGCCTGGGACCGCTGGACCGCTCGGAGTTCGACGAGGTGCTCCGCGAGGCCGCGCCCGATCTGGACGCCGAGGCATGCGCCCGCCTGTTTGAGGTTTCCGGCGGCAGCCCGGGCGCCGCTCTCGAATTGGAGCAGCTGGGCGGACGCGGGCTCAAGGAGGCGGTCGATGCCTTGCTCGATTCGCTTCCGGCTATCGACCGCCAGGCACTCGACAAGGTCGCGGCTGCAGTGACCGCAAGCCGGGAGGCTGCTCATTTTCAGGCGTTCGGGCGCATTCTGTCGGCGAGTCTGGCCGGGCGCCTGCGGGCCGCTGGCGCCGATGCTGCCTGGCTTGAGGCCGAGGCTGGCGTTTCCCGCCTGCTGGAGCGCTGCGCCGCTCTTTCTCTCGACCGCCGCCAGGTCGTATTCGAGATATTCGGCGGGCTTGCGAGAACGACCGCCGGCAGAGGGCAGGGCGCCGGCGCTTGATTCGCTCAATTATTAGTGGGACAACCCGGCCGTGTTCCGGGACCCGGATGTCCGCCTCCCATGAATGACGGCAAGCCGTTCTACATCACGACGCCGATCTACTACGTCAACGATGCCCCGCACATCGGCCATGCGTACACAACGCTGGCTTGCGATGTGCTCGCGCGTTTCAAGCGGCTGGACGGCTACGATGTCCGTTTCCTGACCGGTACGGACGAACACGGGCAGAAGGTCGAGAAAGCCGCCGCGGCCGCCGGCGAAGCGCCGCAACCGTTCACGGATCGGATGTCCGAGAATTTCCGCAACCTGGCGGAGACACTGCGCACGTCGCACGACGATTTCATTCGAACCACCGAGCACCGGCACAAGCTTGCGAGCCAGGCCATCTGGCAGGCGCTCGAAGCCTCGGGCGACATATATCCCGGAACCTATGCCGGTTGGTATTCGGTGCGGGACGAGGCGTTCTTCACCGAATCCGAGGTCACGAAACGCGGCGACGGAGCCCGCATCGCGCCGACCGGCGCCGAATGCGAGTGGGTGGAGGAACCGAGCTATTTCTTCCGTCTGTCGGCCTGGCAGGGCCGCCTGCTGGAGTTCTACGAGGCCAATCCGGACTTCGTGGGCCCGCAAAGCCGGCGCAACGAGGTCGTCAGCTTCGTGCGGGGCGGCCTGCAGGACCTGTCGGTCTCGCGCACGACCTTCGACTGGGGTATCCCGGTGCCCGGCGATGACGCCCACGTCATGTATGTCTGGCTGGACGCGCTGACCAACTACATTACCGCGGTCGGCTATCCCGAAACCGGTTCGAAACTATTTCAACGCTACTGGCCGGCATTCCACATGGTCGGCAAGGACATCGTTCGGTTCCACGCCGTCTATTGGCCCGCTTTCCTCATGGCGGCCGGCGTCGCGCCTCCGAAACGGGTTTTCGCCCACGGCTGGTGGACCAATGAGGGAGAGAAGATCTCGAAGTCGCTCGGCAATGTCATCGACCCCTACGACCTGATCGAGCGCTACGGACTGGACCAGCTCCGCTATTTCCTGCTGCGGGAGGTGCCGTTCGGCAATGACGGCGACTTCTCGCACCGCTCGATGGTACAGCGCATGAACGGCGAGCTCGCCAACGATTACGGCAATCTGGTGCAGCGCACGCTTTCGATGATCGCCAGGAACTGCGGCGGCAGATTGCCGGAGCCGGGGCCGTTTTCGAGCGAAGACAAGAGCCTGCTCGGCGAAGTTCGCGGTATGATGGAGCCGCTGCGCAACGCGATGGACAGGCAGGCCTTTCACGAGGCGCTGGAGGACATCTGGCGCGTTGTCCGGCTCGCCAATGCCTATATCGCGCACGAGGAGCCTTGGACCCTGCGCAAGAGCGATCCCGAGCGCATGGGAACGGTGCTGTTCGTTACTGCGGAAGCCATCCGGGGGCTGGCGCTGGCCACCCTGGCGTTCATGCCGGACGCCTCGCACCGAATTCTCGACCAGCTCGCGGTCGAGCCCGAAGCCCGCAATTTTGCAGCGTTCGGCGAATCGGGAACACTCGGTCCCGGCAGGACGCTGCCGAAGCCCGAAGGCGTGTTCCCGCGCTACTCCGGCGAGGAAGCCTGATGCTGGTCGACAGCCATTGCCATCTCGACTTCCCGGCCTTCGAGGGCGAGGTGGATGCGCTGGTGGAGCGTGCGGAGGAGGCCGGCGTCGGCTGCATGGTCACCATCTGCACCCGGCCGCGCCAGGCGGAAGCGGTGATCGCGCTTGCCGAACGCCATGAGAGCGTGTTCTGCGCCGTCGGACTGCATCCGCACCATGTTGCCGCAGAAGGCATGCCGGAAGAGGGCGGTCTCGTGGCCCTCGCCCGCCATCCGAAGGTGGTGGGGCTCGGCGAAACCGGCCTCGACTACCACTATGACCGCAGTCCGCGCGACCTCCAGCAGGAGAGTTTCCGCCGCCATATCCGCGCCGCCGCAAAGGCCGGATTGCCGTTCATCGTGCACAGCCGCAATGCCGACACGGACACCGCATCGATCCTCGAAGAGGAGGCGGCGGGGCAGGTTCCGGGCGTCATGCACTGCTTCAGCAGCGGGCGGGCCCTGGCCGACAAGGCCCTGGAATTGGGCCTTTATGTCTCGCTTTCCGGGATCGTGACCTTCCGCAATTCCACTGTTTTGCGCGAGATCGCAGCGGACATTCCGCTCGACCGGCTCCTGGTCGAGACCGATGCGCCCTTTCTGGCTCCGGTGCCGATGCGGGGCAAGCGCAACGAGCCTGCCTATGTGGTCCACACAGCGGCTGTCACGGCGGATTTGAAGGGCGTGTCCGGCGAAGCGTTTGCAGCAGCGAGCACGGATAACTTCTTCCGTTTGTTCACGAAAGCGCAAACTTGCGGATAACGCTTCTCGGTTGCGGCGGCTCTGCGGGCGTGCCGGTTGCGAGCGGCGACTGGGGCGCCTGCGATCCCGACGATCCTCGCAATCGGCGCCTGCGGCCTTCGATCCTGATCGAGTCGGACGACGCCCGCATCGTCGTCGATACGGGTCCGGACTTCCGCCAGCAGTGGCTCTCCGTCGGGGGCGGCCGTCTGGATGCCGTCATCTACACCCATGCCCATGCAGACCACATCCACGGTATTGACGACCTGAAGTCGCTTTGCACCGGGCGCGGCGGTCCCATGGACGTTTACGGCCGCGAGGAGGTGCTGGAACGGATTCGAAAGCGTTTCCCCTATGCTTTCGCCGAACCCGTTGACAGACCGCCATATTTCCGGCCATGCGTGACCCCGCACCCGGTTGCAGAAAGCTTCGAGATAGCCGGTATTCCGATACGGGCCTTCGAGCAGCGGCACGGGCAGGGACGGTCCACCGGACTGAGGATCGGGAGTTTCGCTTACAGCACCGATGTCTCGGCGCTCGACGAACCTGCATTCGAGGCGCTGGAGGGCATCGAAACCTGGATCGTCGGCGCCGGCCATGCGGACTTCCCGAGCGGGAACCATGCGTTCCTGCCGGTTGTTCTGGAATGGGTCGAGCGCCTCGGGCCGAAGCGCGTGGTGCTGACGCATCTCAATCATTTTATGGACTACCGGACGCTGGTGGCCGAACTGCCGAAAGGCGTGGAACCCGGCATTGACGGCATGACCCTGCAAATTGCCCCGAATGCGCCCGCCATTATTTCCCATAATATACATTATGCGATAACAGGATCGCAACCCGTTGATTCACTTCTGGAAATCATGGCGACCCTGCGCGCCCCTTCTGTCGGTTGCCCGTGGGATATCGAGCAGAACTTCGAGACGATCGCGCCGTACACGGTCGAGGAAGCTTATGAGGTAGCCGACGCAATTCGCACCGGGAACCTCGACGCGCTGCGCGAGGAGCTGGGCGACCTGCTCTTCCAGGTCGTATTCCATGCTCGGATGGCCGAAGAGCGCGGCGCGTTTGCGTTCAGGGATGTGGTCGATGCGATTTCCGCAAAGATGGTCGCGCGCCATCCCCACGTCTTCGGAGGCGGCAACGTCGTCAGCGCCGAGGCGCAGAGCGCGAATTGGGAGATGCACAAGGAACGGGAGCGCCTGAGGAAGGCGGATATCGCCGGTGCGACGCGCCTGAGCGTTCTCGACGATGTTCCACTGGCCCTGCCGGCGCTGATGCGGGCGGAAAAGCTTCAGCGCCGCGCGGCGCGCGTCGGCTTCGATTGGCCGGATCCGGCGCCTGTCTTCGACAAGGTCCGGGAAGAGCTCCGCGAAATCGAGGAGCCCGGGGCCGATGTTCCGGCCGAGTTGGGCGACCTGCTCTTTTCCGCCGTCAATCTCGCGCGTAAGCTCGGGGTTGCGCCGGAAACCGTGCTGCGGGACGCAAACGCCCGATTCGAAAGGCGTTTTCGCCGTGTCGAGGCCCTTGCTCACGGGGAGGACCTGGCACTGGACGCTGCCCCGCTGGCGGAACTGGACCGCTTGTGGAACCTGGCCAAACGGGAAGAACGGGATGCAGGCTGAACTTCAACAGGAACTGTCCCGCCGGCTGTTCGCCCATCTCGATGCCGGAACGACCGATGTCTGGCCCGATGTCGTCCGGCAGCAGGTCAGCGCCTATACCTGTCCCGAACGGGCCGGACGGGAACGCCGGGAGCTGTTCCAGCGCCGCCCGCTCTTCGTCGGCCTGTCGGGCCTGGTGCCGAACCCCGGCGACTGGATCACGAGCGACGAGACCGGCATTCCGGTCCTGATCGTGCGCGGACGCGACGGGCGGCTGAGGGCTTTCGCGAATGTCTGCCGCCACCGGGGCGCGAAACTCGCAGACGGCCGAGGATGCGGCGCCGCCTCCTTCGCCTGCCCCTATCATGGCTGGACCTACGATCTGGAAGGCCGGCTGATCGGCCTGCCCGACGAGCGCAACTTCCCCGGCGTCGAGCGGAAAGACCACCGGCTGGCGGCCGTGCCCGTCGCAGAGAAGCACGGGATGATATTCGTGCAGGCGACGCCGGGCGAGAGCTTCGATGTCGATGACCTGCTGGAAGGCATGAGCGCCGAGTTCACGCCGTACCGGCTTGGCGGCTGGACGCCCTACTCCCACCAGCGGTTCGAGTTCGCGATGAACTGGAAGATCGCTGTCGATACCTTTCTGGAACCTTACCATTTTCCCTTCCTGCACAAGAACACGGTGGGCCCGATCTTCATCGGCAATCTCTGCCTCTATGACGGGTTCGGGCCGCATCTGCGCGAGGTGCTGCCGCGCCACGGCCTGCGGGACATGCGGGACAAGCCGCCGGAAGACTGGGACCTCGTGGACAACTCCGCGCTCGTCTATGTGTTCTTCCCGAACACCGCCTTCATCGTCCAGAAAGACCATATGGAGGTCTGGCGCTGTTTCCCCCGGTCCGGCGGCGGCCCGGGCGAATCCGTCGTGATGTTCGACTTCTACGTCCCGGAGCCGGTGCGAAACGAGAAGGCGCGCATCCACTGGGACAAGAATGTGGACCTCGCGGTCCGCACCGTGATCGAGGAGGACTTTCCGACCGGCGAGACGATCCAGGCCGGCTTCGCCGCCGGGGTCAACGAGCATGTCACCATCGGCCGCAACGAACCGGCCGTCGCCCATTTCGAAACGACGGTAAACCGCTACGCCGCCGCCTGAAACGCCGCCAGGGTCGTTTCGAAAGGCAACAGCACGGCACCGTGCCGGGCCTTCACCTCACGCACCGGTTCAAGGCGCCCGAATGCGCTCCAGACGCCTTCCGGAGCCGCCCCGCCCTTCAGGAACGCCTCCACTTGCGCCCTCCCCCGCTCCACCTCCTGCATGCTGCGGTCGGGGGCGGCCTCGGCGAACAGCGCCGCCGACGCCTGGCCGAAGGCGCAGGCCTGGATGCGCTGCGCATAGTCGGCGATACGGCCGTCTTCGACAGCGATCTCGACGGTCATCGTGCTGCCGCACAGCCGGCTGGTGCGCGTTGCCGCTCCGTCCGCGTCATCCAGAGATCCTACCCGGGAAATGGACCCGGCAAGGCGGAGGATGTCGCGCGTATAGAGCTTGAAAAGGGCATCCGTCATGGCTGCGCAGTCATCTGGGCATGGAGAGGGCCGGCGGCAAGGCCCTGCCCTCCCCGATCGCGAAGGAGATGTCGTCCACCGCGACCGGCGCGCCGCCCCCGGTCGGTAACCCGGCCCGGAAGTTCTCTACCTCGAGCAGGGGCATCGCATCGCTCCCGTTCGCCGCCGGCTGCCGCTATAAATGCGGGCGGCATAAGTCTTCGGAGGGAATAATACCGATGCTCGGACTGATCATGGACCGGCCGATGCTGATCTCGTCCCTGATCGACTTCGCCGCCGAATATCACGGCGAGACGGAGATCGTGACGCACAATGTCGAGGGCGGCCTGCACCGCTACAGCTACGCCGACGCCCAGGCGGAAGCGAAACGGCTCGCCAATGCGCTCGGCGAGCTCGGCATCGGCTTCGGCGACACGGTCGGCACGCTGGCCTGGAATACGAGGCGGCATTTCGAGATCTACTACGGCGTGTCGGGAATCGGCGCCATCTGCCACACCATCAACCCGCGCCTCTATGTCGAACAGCTCGCCTATATCGTCAACCATGCCGGGGATCGCGTCCTCTTCACGGAGCCGGGCTTCGTGCCGCTGCTGGACAGCTTCGCCGCCGACATTGCCGATACGGTCGAAACGGTAGTCGTGCTCTCCGACAAGGCAAGCCTGCCGGAAAGCGAGCATTTCGACCTCCTCTCCTACGACGAGCTTGTCGCCGCGCAGGACCCGGTGTTTTCCTGGCCTGATTTCGACGAGCGGACGGCCTCCTCGCTCTGCTACACCTCGGGCACGACCGGCAACCCCAAGGGTGTGCTCTACAGCCATCGCGGCAACATCCTGCACAGCTACGCCTCCGTCGGACCGGACTGCATGAATATCTCGGCCCGCGACACGGTTATGCCGGTGGTCCCGATGTTCCACGCCAACGCCTGGGGCATCCCCTACGCCGCAACGATGGCGGGCGCGAAGCTGGCGCTGCCGGGCCCGCATCTCGACGGCGAGAACCTCCAGAAGCTGATTACCGGCGAAGGCGTAACCATGACGGCGGCGGTGCCGACCATCTGGCTGATGCTGCTCGATTATCTCAAGCGCTCGGGCAAGGGCGTCCGCCCGCTCGCCGATGTCGTGATCGGCGGCTCGGCCGTTCCGCGCTCGATGATCGAGACCTTCAGGCGCGACTACGGGGCGACCGTCCGCCATGCCTGGGGCATGACCGAGATGTCCCCGCTCGGCACGGTCAACACGCCGCTCGCCAAGCATGACGAACTCGACGAGAGCGCCCGGTTGGACCTGGCCGAAAAGCAGGGCCGGCCGATCTTCGGCGTGGACATGCGCATCGTGGGCGAGGACGGTGGGGAGCTTGCGCGGGACGGCGTTGCCTTCGGCGACCTGCAGGTGCGCGGCTACTGGGTCGCGAGCGCCTACCACAGGCAGGACGAATCGGATGCCCATACCGCCGACGGCTGGTTCTCGACCGGCGATGTCGCCACGCTCGACGGCGACGGCTACATGCGGATCACCGACCGCACGAAGGACGTCATCAAGTCCGGCGGCGAATGGATCAGTTCCATCGACCTGGAGAACATCGCCGTCGATCATCCCAAAGTGGTCGAGGCGGCCGTGATTGCCGTCGCCCACCCGCACTGGGACGAGCGGCCGCTGCTGATCGCGGTCAGGGAAGACGGCGCGGAACTCGAAAAGGCGGAGCTGCTCGACTGGTACGACGGCAAGATCGCCCGATGGTGGAAGCCGGACGATGTCGTGTTCGTGGACGAACTTCCGCACACGGCCACCGGCAAGCTGCTGAAAACAAAGCTGCGCGACGACTTCAAGGACTACACCCTGCCGACCGCGTGAAGGGGAAGCCGGCGCGAGAACCGAGACCGGGTCCGGGGTGAACCGTCCCGGGGTTCCCGAATGCGATGCGACATTGCCGCGGTTCGCAAGCTTGTCTATATCGCCTTCGAGCGGTCTTGATTCTATGGCTGGAGCCAGCGGGGCGGCGCGGGAATCCCGGGCCGGCCGGCGGGGACAAGAGGTGATCGCTTGAGCGACGGCAAGCTGTACGGCGGCAGGGAGATCCGCGCGGCCCTTGCGGAGAGCCGGAGGCTCTTCGTTTCCTGCGGCCTGTTCAGCGCCGCCGTCAATCTGCTGATGCTGACCGGCCCGCTCTTCATGCTCCAGGTTTACGACCGGGTGCTGACCTCGCGCTCCGAAGCGACACTGGTCGCGCTTATCGGGATTGTGGCGTTCCTGTTCCTGATGATGGGCATACTCGACCATGCCCGCGGGCGGGTAATGGCGCGGGCCGGTGCGCGCCTGCAGGAGCGCCTCGATTCGAGGGTGTTGCGGGCCGTGCTCTCCAGGGCCGTGTCCCCGGCGGAGCGGGCGCGGCCGGCGACAGGCCTTCGCGATCTCGAGACCATCCAGCGCTTCGCATCGGGGTCGGGACCGTTCGCCTTCTTCGATGCGCCCTGGACTCCGGTCTTCCTGTTCGCGCTGTTCACCTTCCACTGGCTCCTCGGGCTTCTGGCGGTCTTCTCCGGCCTTCTTCTGCTTGTCATTGCGCTCCTCAACCAGCTCGGGACCTCCAGGATCCAGGTCGAAGCGGGGGAAGCCGCGGCCCGGTCGGCGCATTTCGTGGAGCAGATGCGCGCCGGCAGCGAGACGGTGCAGGGGCTCGGCATGCAGGATGCGGTGGTGTCCCGCTCCCGGGTCCTGCGGGGCGAGATGCTCGACCGGCTGCTGTCGATATCGGACCGGAACGGCCTCTTCAGCGTCACCTCGCGGACGCTGCGCCTGTTCCTGCAGTCGATGATGCTGGGGCTCGGCGCCTGGTTGGCGATCCAGGGCCAGGTCACGCCCGGCATCATGATCGCCGCGTCGATCCTGCTGGGCCGCGCGCTCGCGCCGATCGAGCAGGCCGTGATGCAATGGCCGTCGTTCCAGCGGGCGCTGGCGGCCCGGCGTTCGCTGGCGGCCCTGCTTGCCCAGACGCCGCCGGAGCCGGACCGCACGGAACTCCCCGCCCCGCGCGCCCTCGTCGAAGTCGAGAACCTTGTGGTCGCTCCGCCGGGGGCGAATACCGCGCCGGTGCGCGGCGCTACCCTCAAGCTGGAGCCGGGGCAGGCGGCGGGCATTGCCGGCCCTTCGGCATCGGGCAAGTCCACCCTGGCGCGCGCGCTCGCCGGCGTGTGGCGGCCGCTTGGCGGTTCGGTGCGGCTGGACGGCGCGGAGCTGGAGCATTACGGTGATGCGCTCGGCCGTTATGTCGGCTACCTGCCCCAGGAGGTCGTGCTCTTCGAGGGCACGGTGGCGCAGAACATCGCCCGTTTCTCGCCCGGGGCCAGTGACGAGGACATCGTCGAGGCGGCAAAGCGCACCGGCGGCCACGAGATGATCCTCGGCCTTCCGGGCGGCTACGACTTCCAGGTCTCGGCGGGCGGGGCCGCGCTTTCCGGCGGGCAGCGCCAGCGCATCGCGATGGCGCGGGCGTTTTACGGCTCGCCCGTTCTGGTGGTCATGGACGAACCCGACTCCAATCTGGACGCTGACGGAACGATGGCGCTCGCCCGCGCCGTGGAAGGCCAGAAGAAGCGCGGCGGGACGGTGGTGATCGTCGCCCATCGCCACGGGGCGTTCGCGCAGTGCGACATCGTTTATCTGATGGAGAACGGGCGCCCGGTTCCCGCGACTTCGGGGCGCCGTTCGGCTCCGGTGCGCCGATTGCAGTCCGGCCGCCGCTACCGTCCGGGCCAGCCGGCGCGGCAAGCACCGGCCGCGGCTGCGGACGGGAAGGTTGCCTCCTTGCCCCAGCCCGTGGCGCCCGCTGAAACGGCAGGAGGCGTCCGTTCGGTCAGCCGCGAGGAGCAAATGGCGGCCGCCATCGGTCGGGTGATCGGCAGCCGGGGCCGCGCGGACGAGCGGGGGCGGGCCCCCGGCGCGGCTGCGAACAGGGACCGGCCGCTATGACCGAGGCCCGGTTTTCGGCCAGGAAGGCTGTCATTCTGGGTTTCGGGGGGCTCGGCGTCCTGCTGGCGGGACTGGCTGGCTGGGGAGCATTCGCATCGGTCGCCGGCGCGGTAATCGCCACCGGCCAGATCGCGGTCGAAAGCCGGAACCGTGCGGTGGAGCATATCGACGGCGGCACCGTTGCCGAGGTGTCGGTGCGTGATGGCGACACGGTCGAGCAAGGCGATGTGCTGCTGCGTTTTGCGGCTTCGCTGCTGCGCTCCGAAGAGGCGATTCTGAAGGCCCGGTATGTCGAGTTTGCGACGAGGCGGAACCGGCTGGAGGCCGAGTACCAGGGAAGGGATGCCATCTCCTGGGATCCCGACCTGACCGCGCTGGCGGAAGAGGACCCGAAATTCCGGGATGCGATGGCTGGCCAGGAGCGGCTGTTCCGGGCGCGCAGGGTGGCCAGCGCCGGCGAGGCCGCCCGGTTGCGGGAGAGGATCAAGCAGACCCACGGGGAAATCGAAGGGCTCGAAGTCCAGGCCGTGGCCCTCGGTCACCAGAGCGAGTTGATCGCTCGCGAACTGGAAGCCCAACGCCAGCTCTACAAGAAGGGCCTGACCCGGATTTCGCCCGTTCTCGCGCTGGAGCGCGCGGCGCGGGGTCTCGAAGGCACTGCAGGCGCGATTACGGCGGACATTGCGCGGGCGCGGGGCCGGATTGCGGAATACGAGATCGCAATCCTGCAGATCGACGCCGAGCGCATCGAGAAAGCGGAGGAGGAGGCCCGGCGGGCGAAGGCCGGCGAGAACGAGGTTCTGGAACAGCTCGCCTCCGTGCGCGAACGCCTCGGCAGAAGGGAGGTGCGCGCGCCGGTCTCGGGCACGGTGTTCGGCGCGACCGTGTTCGCACCGGGCGAGGTCGTGCGCTCCGGCGAGCCGATCATGCAGATCGTGCCGAAGGATTCGGGATTGATCGTGATGGCCCGAATTGCCCCGATCTATGTGGACCAGGTGTATCCCGGCCAGGAAGCGGTTCTCAGGTTTTCGGCCTTCCGGATGCAGCAGACGCCCGAATTTCCCGGGCGCGTGGTCCGGGTTTCGGCGGATGCCGTTCATGACACAGAATCCGGCCAGTCGTGGTACGAGGTGGAGCTTGCCGTGGCTCCGGCGGGAGACGGCGCGGACGGAGACGACCCCCTGCAGGACCGGGCGCCGTTGCCGGGAGGGTTGCTGCTGGCGCCTGGCATGCCGGTCGAGGTCCATATCAGGACCGGGGACCGTTCCGTCCTCAGCTATCTCGCCAAGCCGATAGCCGACTTCTTCGAGCGCGCGCTGCGCGAGGAATGAGCGGGCCGTGAGCGAACCGATCCCGGTAGACCGGACGCTTGAGATATCCCTTGCCAACGACCTGCGCGAGATCGCCGGCGTCGCTGCGCGGATCGACGAGTTCTGCGAGAACCGCTCGCTGCCGTCCCAGATCGCCTATGCAGTCAACCTTGCCATAGACGAATTGCTGACCAACACGATTACCAGCGGATACGGCGACGACGACCCGCACCGCGTCGAGATCGTCCTGCGCGAGGAGGCGGACGCGCTGGTCGTCATCATCGTCGATGACGGCGTGGCCTTCGATCCCACCGAGGCGCAGACGCCGGACATGGGAGGCTCTCTCGACGCGCCCTCCATGGATGGCCTCGGGTTCCTTCTCGTCAGGCAGATGATGGACGGCGTCGAATACCGGCGCCTGCAGGGATGCAATATCGTGACGCTCACCAAGAGGACGGATGTTGCGCCGGAGGCCGGGTCCTCACCGGACTGAACGGGGCGCCGGCTATCGCGACTTGCGGACGACCAGGGTTTTCGGCCGCCGCTCCTGGGCCGTCCTGAAGAGCGAGAAACTCCGGTTGACGAAGTTCACCGCCCCGGAGATATGCTCGAGATACTCTTCGAGCTCCGGCGTGCGCTCCGCCTCGACGAGCTGGATCGGACGGTCCTGCGGCACAGTTTCGAACTGGCAGTAGAACAGCGGCTCGCCGCGCGAGAGCTTCAACTCTTTCTCGACATCGTGCCACTCGAAGGCCCACATGAGCGGCCTCGGCCAGACGTCGATGGGATAGCGGCCGCCGAAAATCGTGCCGGGCCAGGGGTCCGCCCGGTAGTGCATGAAGGGCGCGACCTGCGCCATGTAAACGGGCTCATCCGCGACGAACACATAGGGCAGGCTCAACTGGATCGTCGGGCGGTCAGGATAGCGCCACTCGCGTTCGTCCGTCACATGGAGGAGCGCCGCAAGTTTCCGTGCCCGAACGGGGGAGCCCGCGCCCAGCAGGTTACGCAGGACGGGCTTTCCGCCCTTGTCGCGTGCGAAGGCGAGGTGCAGGTCGAACGGGCACTTCACCTCGACATACCGGCTTTCGAGATTGAGGATGGCCGGGCATCGCGCCGCCGATTTCGCGTGCTTCTTTCTCGTGTCTGCGGAACGCACACGGGCGGGCGCGTCGTAGATCACGCCGCCCCGCTCCTCGGTCAGGCACCAGCCGACCCTGACGGGGCCGGAACGCGGCCCTTCCTCGGGCAGGGCATGGGTAATGCGGATGTCCATACCGCATGGATGGCCGCAGGCCGGCCCCGTGTCAACGCTCCCCGCGCCGTCCCTGTCCAACTCGGCCGATGTGCGCGAACAGGCGCTTGCGGCCGGTCCCCCGGCCACGCTTCGAAGACGCCGGCGGCCGGCGCGTGCTCTATCCTGCCGGTCTTTGGGGTGCTTCCCCTGCGCGGCACGCCGCCATCGAATAAGAAATTCTTATCCGGCACAGAGGAAGTCGGTATTTGTTTCCGGTCATTCTGTAAGTACGCTCTGTATTCATGAGGTATTGGCGTGGCGGCAGCCATGCGGATGCCGCCACGCCGGGAAGACAACCGGGGGAATGATGCAATGGCCGACGATAACACGGTAACCACCGACGGCATCGCGGGGCCGCGCATGTTGTGGAACCCCACGACGACGATCCATGTCGGCGATTCGACCGGCGGGAACGCCCAGGGCGGCGACGGCATCGAGATCTTCGACCTGGGCAGCGGCGCGGACACCGCCGGCGCCGGGCGCAACTTCAACATCATCCTGGGCGGCAGCGGCGCCGACATCCTCAAGAGCGAAGGCTACTGGGAAGATGTTTTCGGCGGCAGCGGCGATGACACGATCACCGCAACCGGCAGGAGCGCCTGGCTGTTCGGCGGCACCGGCAACGACACGATTACCGGTTCGAACCTCAGCGGCTACTATGCCGAACGGCTCTTCGGCGGCGACGGCAACGACACGATCGACGGCGGCGGAGGCCGCGACTTCATCTATGGCGGGGCCGGCGACGACAGCCTGACCGGCGGCAGCGGCGCCGACGTCTTCTTCTTCTCGGAAGGGCACGGCACCGACACGATCCAGGACTTCAACGCCGCGGAAGGCGACAAGATCTATCTGCGCAGCTTCGACCAGACGATCACCTGGGACCAGCTGAGCGGCAAGATCACGACGGTCACGGATCCGAACGACAACACCGTCGTGACCGGCGTGCAGATCGACCTCAGCGCCTGGGGCGGCGGCACCATCACGCTCGACGGCATCACGTCCGTTTCCGACGTGACCGCCGATATGTTCTACCTCGACAGGATCACCGGCGGCGACGGCAACGACGAGCTCCAAGGCGGCGCCAGCGACGACACGATGACAGGCGGCGGCGGCGCCGACACCTTCGTGTTCGACGAGGAGAGCGGCGACGACACGATCAGCGATTTCAGCGCCACCGACGGCGACAGGATCGACCTCACCGGCTTCGATGTGGCGATCACCTGGGAGCAGCTGAGCACCAGGATCACGGAGGTCAAGGACCCGAACGACGAGTCAGTCGTGACCGGCGTGAAGATCGACCTGTCCGATTTCGGCGGCGGCACCATCACGCTCGACGGCATCACCTCCGTCTCCGACGTGACCGCGAGCATGTTCACGCTGCACAGGCTCGACGGCAGCAACTATCGCAATGACTGGATCGTCAGCAAGGACAGCGACGACACGATGTCGGGCGGAACCGGCCGCGATGTCTTCGTCTTCAAGGAAGGGAACGGCAACGACACCGTCACCGACTTCAATACCGCCAGCGACAGGATCGACCTCAGGTACTTCACGCAGGAGATGACCTGGGAGGACCTGCAGGCGGCAATGACGCAGGTCGAGGACGACCCGCTGACGACGGAAGTGGACGAGACGGCCACGGTCATCGACCTCTCCGCCTGGGGCGGCGGCACCATCACACTGCAGGGCGTCACCAAGACCGACCTGACCGAGGACATGTTCTACCTGTCGGGCTCCTGGACCTGGTGGCGCTACGGCGACTCGGGCGACAACGAGATCGACGGCAACCGCGCCGACAACCTCATGTACGGGTTCGAGGGCGACGACACGCTGCGCGGCGAGCAGGGCGA
>JAJDYL010000170.1 GCA_022825195.1 Alphaproteobacteria bacterium | reverse complement strand
CCGGTACCGCTTCGCACGGGCAGGTCCGCAACGGGAAATATGGCTTGAAGGAGAGTGCAATGCGCAAGAGCATTGGGATTGCCCGCCTTGCCGCGGTCGTGCTGGCGGCCCTGCTGGTTTCCGTCCGGAGCGGCGCCCAATCTCCGGCTCCGCCCAGCGCGGAGGCCCTGGCGGCGGAGATCGAGACCTTGAAGCGGGATTACGAAGCGCGCCTGCAGGCGCTCGAGTCGCAGCTCTCGGCGCTCAAGGCGCGATCGGAGAGCGCCAAGGCAATGCCCGCTTCTCCCGCCGCGCGCGCCAGGCCGGCGGCGGATAATGCGTTCAACCCGGCGATCGGCGTCACTTTCGACGGCAGGTACGCCAGCTTCTCGGCCGAAGAGTCGTCGATACCGGGCTTCGTGATCGGTCACGAGGCGGAGCGCGCGCCGGAGGGCCTCTCCCTCGGCCACAGCGAGGTGACGGCTTCCGGCAATATCGACGACAAGTTTCGCGGCGGCCTCACCCTCGGTCTCGGAGCGCATCCGGGCGAGCCGACGGAGGTCGAGCTCGAGGAAGCCTATGTCCAGACCCTGCCCGGCGCCGGGCTGGGGGAGGGCGTGCGGGTCAAGGCGGGGCGGGCGCTCTGGACCTTCGGCTATCTCAACGAGCAGCACGCGCACGGCGACGATTTCGCGGACCGGCCGCTTCCTTACCGGGCATTTCTGGACAACGCGTTCAACGACGACGGCGTCGAGGTTTCCATCGTGCTGCCGACCGATTTCTACTCCGAACTGGGCGGCGGGCTGTTCCGCGGCGACGACGGGCCGCTGTTCGGCGGGTCCGACAACGGGCTGCGGGCTCGGTCGCTCTATGGGCGGCTCGGCTGGGACATGGGCCGCGACGCCGCGGTGCGCGTCGGCGGGTATGTTCTCGACGGCAAGTCGCGCGGCCGCGGCGGCGAGGAAGAGGAGCACGGGCACGAGGAAGAAGAGCACGGCGATGGGGACGAGGGCGAGGGCGAGCACGAAGAGGAGCTCGCCGCGTTCTTCACCGGGGGCGCGTTCACCGGCGACACGCGGCTCTACGGACTCGACTTCCGCTTCGCCATGGCTCCGACCGGCAATGCGCGGGAGAGCGAGCTGATCTTCCAGGCCGAGTATTTCTGGCGCAAGGAAGACGGAACCTACGTTCGGGAGGAACCGCCCGAGACGGATGGCGGGGAACCCGTCGTCGAGGAACTCAAGACGGACTCCACCGCGCATGGCTGGTACGTCCAGGGGGTCTACAAGCCGGCGCCGAGCTGGCGGATCGGCGCGCGGTACGCCCGGCTCTCCCCGCCCGACGACGCCGGGATCGAGCACGATCCCTACGCCTTCGCGATGATGGTCGACTGGTCCAACAGCGAGTTCGGGCGCATCCGGCTGCAATACAACCACGAAGCGCTCGACGGGCACGAAGAGGACAACCAGATCATGCTGCAATACGTCATGAGCCTCGGCGCCCACGCCGCGCACAGCTTCTGAGTCACGGCGAGGATGTTAAAGCGGCTGGCGCCGGTCCTTGTCTCCGCGCTTGCGGCGCTTGTCCCGTCCGCCGCGTCGGCGGATGCCAGGGTTTTCGCCTGCGAGCCGGAATGGGCGGCGCTGGCCGGTGAGATCGGCGGCGACAACGTCGTCGCGTACTCGGCCACCCATGGACGCCAGGATGTGCACTACATCCGCGCGCGCCCCAGCCTGATCGCCCAAATACGCCGCGCCGACCTCGTGTTCTGCTCCGGCGCGGAGCTGGAGGTCGGCTGGCTGCCGGTGCTGATGGAGCGCGGCGCCCGGCGCGGCGTGCAACCCGGGCAGCCGGGATATCTGATGGCCGCCGACCATGTCGAGGTCCTGGAGCGTCCCGAAAGGGTGGACCGCAGCCTCGGCGACATCCACCCGAGCGGCAACCCGCATGTCCATCTCGACCCGCGCAACGTCGCGCGGCTGGCGGTCGAGCTGACCCGGCGGCTGGAGCGCGCGGACCCCGGGAACGCGGCGGCGTACCGCGCCCGTCTCGCGGATTTCCAGGGACGGTGGGGCGCCGCGATGCGGCGCTGGCGCGCCCGCGCGGACCGGCTTCGCGGCATGAAGGTCGTGGTCCACCACGCCGCCTGGACCTATCTGATCCGCTGGGCCGGGCTGGAGCGGGTCGCCACGCTGGAGCGCACCCCGGGGGTTCCGCCGACGGCATCCCACCTGCGGCGCCTCGTCGAACGGGCGCGGGCGGCGGACGCGGCGGCGATCCTGAGCGCGCCGCACGAACCGACCGACGCGGCGGAGTGGCTGTCGGAGCGGACCGACATCCCGGTCGTCGAGCTCCCCTTTACCGTCGGCGGGCAGGAAGAAGCCCGCGATCTCTTCGCCCTGTTCGACGTCACGCTCGCGCTGCTGGAGAAAGCCCGCGATCGATCCTGACCTGCTCCTTATCGTCGGCCCGGCTTTCGTTGTCGGCCTGGTCGTCACGGCGGTCCACGCCCCGCTCGGGATCGAGGTGCTGAAGCGGGGCATCGTGTTCATCGACCTGGCGACGGCGCAGATCGTCGGCCTGGCGATCGTCCTGCTCGCCCTGTTCCTCGACGAGCCGTCCTGGCCGCTCCGGCAAGCCGCCTCCTTCGGCACGGGAATCTGCGTCGCCCTGTTCTTCCGCTGGATCGAGCGCAAGACACCGGAGGAGCAGGAGGCGGTGATCGGAAGCTCTTTCATTCTCGCCGCCTCGGTGGCCTTGCTGGCGCTCGCCGACGACCCGCATGGCGGGGAGGCCTTGCGGCACCTGCTGTCGGGCCAGATCCTGTTCGTCTCGTGGGGCGACATCGCCGCCTTTCTGCCGGTGTATGCCCTGGTCGCGCTGGTCTGGGCCGGCGTTCCGCGCGCGCGAAGCGGCATCGGCTTCTTCGTGCTGTTCGCGCTCGCGATCACCGCGTCGGTCCAGCTCGTGGGCGTCTACGTGGTGTTCGCGAGCCTCATCCTGCCCGCGCTCGCCGCGCGTTCCGGCGGCGGCTACAACCTCCGGCGGGCCTTCGCGAGCGGCACGGTCGCGGTGGTGGCGGGGGTGCTGATCTCGACCGCGGCCGATCTCCCCGCGGGACCGTTCCTCGTCGTCTGCTTCGCCGCCGCCGCGATCGGAACGCG
>JAJDYL010000091.1 GCA_022825195.1 Alphaproteobacteria bacterium | reverse complement strand
TCGGGATGCCGTAGATTTCGAGCTCGGTCGCAACCCAGCCCTGCACGACCTGCCTCTGTCCGTTCACATAGGTCACCAGCAGCCCGTTGGTCTCGCGAGTGTCCAGCACCAGCTGGACGTTCTCCTCGTCCTCATCGACGGCGTCGGTGTAGGTCGTTACGGAGATCTTTTTCGTATCCTCGCCGCTGTCGAAGACCACCTTGCCCGTCTTCTTCTTGTAATCCTCGTCTTCGGTCGCGGTGTCTTCCTTCGTCCGGTAGGAGTAGCGGACCGACCATCCGCTCGGAGCCGCGCCCAGCTCGACCTTGAACACCAGGTCGTCGCCTTCGTCGACGCAATCCGCCGCCTGCGCCGGGACAGCGCCCGCCGCCAGAACCGCGACAGCGAGGGCCGCACACCGCGCCCGCGCTTCCTGACCGATCCCGTGCCTCATCGTTCCGTCCTCCTTCCCTGCCGGCGCGCCCCATTGCGCCCCGGATGAGCCGAACGGTAACGGCCGTCTCCTATAAGTGTCCAAGACCGTTTTACTATGCCGGCCATAAGAGTTTCCTATCTCCTGACCTCGGACGCCTCGTGGCCGCAGACGACCCCGGACAAGACGCGCGAGCTTGCGGCCCCGGAGCCCGGTTGCGGCTGAGAGGACGCGCGCCTCCCGCAGGGTTGCGAGCGGTCGTCACCTGAACGAAAGGCAGGATGCGCCCGCCTTGGAGGATGGACCGGTTACTATGGAAAACCCGGGCCTGCCGTCATGCTCAACGGCCTCTGTCAGTTTCGCGCTATACAACGCGGATATCGACTCAACACGATGTGTGAATCCAGCAGGAGCGCAGCCTCAGGCGCCGGGGACATGCTCCTCCAGCTGCGCAAACGGGTTGAACTCCGCCTCGACCTTGGACATCAGGAAGAAGGTCTCCTCCACCGCATTGGTGATCAGCAGGACATTCATGAGCTCCAGTTGCAGCAGGGGCGGCTCGAGCCCCACATAGTGGGCGCGCATGTCCCGCATCAATGTCCCCCGGTCCCCGATCAGTCGCGCGGCGATGGTCCAGGACATCTCGTCGTCGGCATCCATCGCATCGGCGACGGACAGGAAGACGGTGTCCACCCCCTCGCAAATGTTCATGCGGAAGTCTTCCAGCCCGTCATGGCCCTTGAGTTCCTGCAGGGCCCGGCACATGTCCCATGACGCGCTTTCCATCCAGGCAAGAAGCCTCATGCGGTTCATCAACCGGTTGCGGTTTTCCACGCCCTGCATGGTGTGGGTCCTGTGAAGGTCCTCCAGAAAATGCGTGATCTCGCCCGTCACGTTCCGGCAGGCGTTCCGGGCCTGCCTCAGGTCCGTGTCCTCCCTCACAGCCTCGAAATACAGCGACAGCATCCGGAAGACGCGCTTCTGCTCCAGTTCGGCCAGCATTACCGAGGCGCCGATATCCACCGACGCATGGTCGAAAATGAACTGCGCCTTCGACATCTCGTCGATAGCCGACGCCGGCCAGAGCTTCTCGAAGAGCCGGGCCGTCGGCCTGAGCAGCACAAACAGGATCGGAACGATGGCTGAGTTCGTGATGAAATACACAACGGCCAATTGCTGTTCCAGGTCGAGGTCCAGGGACATCGCCAGCGCCTTGACCGATGGAATGCCGAGGTAGAGTTCGGCATAGAACAGCGGGATCGTTATCGCGCAGATCGCGACATTCAAATACACCAGATACATGGCGGTCTGGCGGGACTGGCCGGTCAGCCCCGCCGACAGGATATATGTGATGACGCTCGACCCGATGAAGGACCCGTAGACGGCCATGATGACCTGGTCCACGGTGAGCACTCCGGCGGCCGCCAGGCTGATGGCGAACACCGAAACCGCGCTCGAAGACTGCGCGATGGCCGTCAGCGCGGCCGCCACCAGGAAGGCGAGGATCGGCGACCCGCCGGTTCCCTCCAGCATGTCCTGGAACCAGGGCTGCCCGGCGAGCGGCGCCGCCGCCTCTTTCAGCAGGGTCAGCCCGAAAATGAGCGTGGCGACGCCGAGCAACGCTAACGCGACCGCGCGGTATTTCGACAGGGCTTCGCTGGCCACGGCGATGCCTGCGGCCCCGAGTGCGAAAAGGACAACGGTCTTCATGTCGAAGGTGACGACAAGGACCAGGAACGTCACCCCTATATTGGCCCCGAGCGTGAGCGCGAAGGCGATCCTCGTCGAAATCAGCCCGGAGCGCAGAAGGCTCACCGCGATAAAGACCAGCACGGTCATGCTCTGGGCGACGCCGCCGGCGACCATGCCCCAAATGAGGGCGGTGGACGGGCGTCCGGCCAGGCGTTGCGCGGTCCGGCGCAGCCGCCGGCTTGCGAGCCGTTTCAGGCTGACCGTCAGGGACCACATCCCGACGACGAACAGCCCGAGCCCGCCGACCATGCCCGCAAACAGATCGACCATGTCCCCCCCCTTGCCCGCCCGCGCCCCGCCGGCGCCTCCAGGCCGGGAGGGCGGGATGCCGTCGCGCCCTCCCGGCGCGACGGCTTATCCTTTCCCCATTGCAGCTATTGTAATCACTGCTCCTTCCGGCGGTCCAGCAAGGCGGTGGCGGGACGCGTCGATCAGGCCGATGCGGTGGCAACTCCAGCCCATGAGCAGCGCCGCCAGAGCAAAGCCGCCGAGTTCCATATCGGGCCAGCAGTATTTGGCGACCCGCCGATACCGCACTGGCGGCCACGATCTCCATCGCAACCAGATAGATTGCGCCGTCAAACTTCCTTGATAAGTCCCATGGGTTTCGTGGAGATTCGCGGGCATCGGGATGTATCGGTCTCCCGGAGGGCGAAGAGCGCCGTCGCGCACCGTCGCACCAAGCTCCAGCGTCTCCGCCACGATCCGGGCCTTGAGCTCAGACAGCCACTGGCGACGACCGCCAGGCACCGGCAGCACCTCGACGCTCCCCAGAGTCGAAATTGCGGTCTGCATTCAGACTCTTATACCAAGGGTCACTGTTTAGAACCCATTGGCCCATTTTCGTGTACCGATAGAGGCGATCCGTTCTGGCTGTGAAACGAGATTGTTCCAGGCATTGCAGCAGTGATCGAGGATATCGTCGTAGTTCTGGAAGACGCG
>JAJDYL010000020.1 GCA_022825195.1 Alphaproteobacteria bacterium | reverse complement strand
GTCGAACCCTACGCCTGGCTCAAGGACACGCTCGAGAAAATCGCCGCCGGCCACCCCAACAGCCGCATCGATGAACTTCTCCCCTGGAGCTTCATCCCGCCGTCAAGCTGAAAGCCGGGTGCCTCCCCCGCACCGCTTACGTTGCTGCAGAGATGAAGGCGAACGATCTGGAGCCTCGCGACTTTGTACTACTCGTGCGGCAGAAGGCGGTTGATTACGCCGAAGTATTGCAACCTGCATTTGCCGACGCTGGTATTCCCCTTCGCAACGAGGCTGGTTCAGCCGGCGCTATCATGCTACAGGAGCTACTCGCCGAGGAGGCGTCCGAGCTCACTATCTCGGTGCTACGAATAGCGATGACTGCACGGGCGGGGCAGCTCTGGACTGAATGTCTAGAGGCGCTCAGCACATTGCGTGGTATCGGACCAGAAGACGAGGTTGACCAAGCGCGGCTAATGACCGCTCTGGACACATTTGCATCGCGCCTCCGCCAAGAGCACCCATTGCCACCGACAACTGAAACGGGGGCGCGAGAGTTGGTCGAGGAAGTACTCGAATTTGTCGGCCGGAGGCAGCTCATTGGAGCGCACCCGGCTTACAGTCAAGGCAATTGGCTGGAAAAGGTGCTTGAGTCTATAGCGATCCATCTCGCTCAATCAGCGGCAGATGCAGGGGAATGGATCGCGGCGCTTGACAATTATGAAGGCGTCCATGCAATCCCGCTGATGACGATCCACAAAAGCAAGGGGCTCGAGTATCATTCAGTTATCTTCATCGGTTTGGATGATGGCTCCTGGTGGAGCTTTACGAGAGACCGAATCGAGGGTACCGCTGGATTTTTCGTAGCATTCACACGCGCCAAGCAACAAGTAGTATTCACCTACTGCGCACGACGCGGTAATCGCAAAAAGATTGCTCCACTATACGGCCTACTTGCAAACGCGGGTGTACAATCTATAAAAATTGCTTGAGCTACACCATTAACTGGAACAGCTACATCCCTTTCTACAGAGAAGAATATTCTCAGCTTCACATGGTAGTATTTTTGACAGATTGGCATTTGTTCGGCGCTTGTAAAGATGATCAATCATTTATTTATGGTTCAAAGTCCGTGTACCCAGTTTCCGGGGCCACAAATCCACTCTTGCGCTCGGGCGCGTACATCGGTATTGATTTGATCGATCTCAGTGTTGGTCACGGTCCTAGCTCTTATTGGCTGTTCGTCTATTGAGCCTATTGGCTTAGACAAGAGTAATGCAAAACAGGCACTTAGGCCGATTTTAAATCCATAACCAATCCGAATGGGAACTGGACGGTCACTCAGAATAAATGCTGGACAGTTTGAGTAAACAAATTCCCATTGCAAATTCAAGAGGTGGCTGGCTGTCTGCATGGCACCGGAAAAGATGAGTTCGGGATTAAAGAAATGTTCGTACCCATGGGCAGACAATATCTTATCCAACTCGGTTTCAAGTGCTTCTTTGGGAGTAGCACGCAGACGCTGGAAGTCGCTATCAGAAATGCTTGCACCCGGCAGAATACCAGAAGCATGAAGAGAGAGATTTAACGCATTGGCGTCGGGATGATCAAACGAAGAGCAAAGCGCTAGTGCGAAGTATCGTCCGAGATCAAGTCGTTTCTGAAAAAGTTCCGGATATCTGCAAGCCTGTATCGCGAAGAAGTATGCAATATCACAACGGGCCGGAGTATCTATTGTTGCGTCTTTAATTGCCCTAGAAATGCCCTGACTTGCCTTAGATTCTATACGGCTCAGGCGATCCTCAAGAGAATCGTTTGGTCTAAAGTGCTCATCAAATACGATGTAACCGTACTCTTCGGACATTTTGTCGCCAGGGCCTTGGGCATTATACGTTTGGCCAGAAATGATGTTCTTGTAGTACGGACCCTGCGCACCCGGGGCAGAAAAGTGCTTCTGCCAAAACACTGGGACTACATGATGAATACGCTTTTGGAATGTGGGCGGGGCTGGGAGGGACAATATAGGTAGGCTTTCTATTCTTAGGAACAGCAGACGAAGTCACAATAGTTGGTTATCGTACCTTATACCAGTAGGCAGTTCGTCGGTGCAAGCCAGTGCTCGACAAGGTCTCACCAGAGCGGTCGGCCGCAATGCGGTGGCGAGACCGGAAGTGGATAAGGACGATGCAAGCCGACGGCGCGACTCCCCGACCTACCGGGTGTAGCATTCGGCGCTTGATGGCGTAGGCGGCGAGGGCGCGGTCAACAGCTCTGACGGCCTCTTTGCCGCACTTGGAGATGGCGAGGCATGCGGCCCGGGACGGCGCCAACCTTGTGACCCGGCCGCAAAGCGGGAGCGGTTGCTGTCTCGGATCGGTGCGCCCTGCGCCCCTGTAGGCGCGCAGGCGGCTCCACCTTGTGTGCCGGCCGCAAATCCGGGGGGCTGCCATCTGAGGTCTCGCGTCGGGTCGCAGTAGCCCGACGGATTTCCCGGTCCATTGGGCGACTCGACGGATTGCGGGTCGCTCCGGTGCGGAGGCTCCCGAACGAGGAGCGCGGTCCGGGCCATCAATTCGAAAATGGAATTTTTCAATACCAGGACCTGGACGGGCGGCACGTGGCGGCAAAGGACCAAATCGAAGCACGGTGTTGCCCGGCGCGGTTCTTGGACGCCGATCAGCGCCATAAGCGATTGACCGTATTCAATTATGAAGGGTCAGCGCCCGGTACTCAACGACAATAAACGTCGATTAGCGCGTGATCTGACCTGATTGAATCGGTGGGGGATTCACGGGGCATTGGATTTGTGATTCAAGATGCCGGCCGGGTTGAGGAGGCCGGCCTGGATGTCGAGAGCTCTTTCCCTTGATCTTCGCATTCGCGTTTTATCGGCGGTTGGCGCGGGCATGAGCCACAGGGCAGCCGGGGCGCGTTTCGGTGTAAGCGCGGCGAGCGTGAGCCGTTGGCGCGTCTTGGAACGGGAGCACGGCGACGCGCGCCCGAAGGCGCTTGGCGGCGACCGTCGCTCGGGCCGGATCGAGGCGCAGCGCGGCGTGATCCTGAGCCTTCTTGAGGAGGAGCCGGACATGACCATCGAGGAGTTGCGCGCGGCTCTCGGGGAGCGGGGCCACACCTTCAGTTAGGGGATTATATAGATAGCTGAAAAGTGTAGCGGCTATTCCGCCGGTTGCTCGGGAGGCTCTTCGTCCTTCGGCTTCCGGCGGTCCGTCACAGGTCGCCGCAATAGCGCACGAGCGACCATCTCCGGCGTAGCACCTTCGTAACGAGGATTCAGGATCGGGGCGGGGTCGGTCATGACGTCTGCCTCCCGGCGATAGTATCTCGAAGAGTCTCAACTACACCTTCAACGCGGGCCATTCGCTCCCGCAGGTTCGCAATGTCGCGGTGCATGTCGCGTTGCAGTTTCCACAGAAACGCAATGATGCTGACGATGCCTGCCAACTGAAGCGTGTCGACATTGAGCCATTCCATGGCTTCATTCTCGCATGAGGAGTCCAAGCCTGAAATATGGCCCATGTTGTCCCATGTTGCAATGTTCGGTCGCAAAAACACATTCCTCGGCGTAAGCTCTCGCCGTCAACTGCTGCAGGCCCCGCTCTGTCGGGTCGCCCGCTGAATAGAACAGCCTGATACCCGGTGCGGGGTAGCCCCCCGCGCTTGGCGAATAGGCGGGGCTCCACATGCCTGTGGCAGTTGACACGGCCCGGCTCCCGGGTCGCATCCCCAAGGAGGTGACCATGCGTCCCCGAGATATTCAACTGCACCGAAACATCCTCAGAACCCTCGAGCGCCAGTATGACTGCGCGCTCATGAACAACGTCAACCGAGGCCTCTACGTCGAGTGCCTGATCGCGTCAGCTCTTGATGCTCACCTGCCCTGGCTTGATGGCGAGGACTGGGCGCCCTGGGACCTTGAACTTTGCAACCGTCATATCGAGGTCAAACAGTCCGCGGCGATGCAGCCGTGGCACAAGCGGGTCGAGGCCCGCACACGTCCATCCTTCAGCATCAAAGCCAGTTCAGGATACTGGACGAGGGACGGTGACTGGGTCGCGGAGCCGGGCCGGAAAGCAGACATCTACGTCTTTGCCTGGCACGACGAAAAGCGACTCGCCGAGGTTGACCATCGTTGCACCGACCAGTGGCGCTTCTTCGTCATTGCCACGAGAGACCTGCCGGAAGGGCAGAACACCATCAGCCTCAGTTCGCTTGCCTCCATCTGCGACGACGTCGGCTATGCGGACCTGAAAACCACGATGAGCCAAACCATGCGAGGGCTGAGCTGACGGCTGCCGTGCAGGGCGTCTAACTCACCTTCGCCAGAAACGCCTTGAGTTCGATGATGCGATCCTGGTCGCGTCGGATGTCGGCCAGCAGGGCATCGATGTCTCCGACGCCTTCGTCGCCGCCAGCAACCGGATCTTCTTGATCGATCGCCAGGACGGTGGAGGAAATGGCCTTCGACAGACGGGACAGGCGATTGCGGCGGCACATCTGGGCGCGGCGCAGCTCCGCAAGGGTCACATGCGCGCGGCCGATCTCAGCATATTGCTCGTTCACCGTCATATTGCCCTCAGCAGTCGTTCAGGCGGCTGTCGATGGTGGCGATCCGCTGCCGCGCTGCTTCCAGTTCCGCGACAGCGGCTCGCACCTCGCTCGCTGTCGGGAATTCAACGCTCTCGAAAGCCGGCGTCTGAGCGTTCTCCAATCCACGGGCGCCCCAATCAGCAATGCCATGCGCCACCTGGAACGCCTCGGCGGCCTTCTCCAGTTTCTCGGTAAGGCAGACCACCTTGAGGCGAAGCTCCCGGCGTTCACGCACCATGCCAGCGAGCACGCTGTCCTGTTCGTCCTGTGTCATCGTTCGAGCTCTACCGCGCGACGTCGTCGAGGACCATATCCTCATGCTGCGCCGCCATGCCTCCGAGGTGTTCGGAAGGGACGCTGACCCGCTGCGGGAAGCCTTCAGCGGTTTGGCGGTAAAACTGGAGCAGGCGCTCGCGTCTGGCCTCTCTGAAGGCTGATACCGGTTCGTTCGACATTTTTGCCTCCATCAGTCGGAGATGAGTTCGGTATACATCAGGCGCTTGCCCACCAGTCCCGACACCACCGACTCCATCTGGTCGATGGTATCCGCCTCGCGAACATTGTGGCGGCCGGCAAACTCGTTGATATAGCGCTGCAGATGCTTCGGCGAGATGTGATGGTAGGTGCCATGGTAGCCCCGCTTGAGCATGGCCCAGAACGACTCGATCCCGTTCGTGTGCGCCATGTCCCGGACATACTCGCTGACGGAGTGATTGACCGCCTCATGGTCGTATTCCGGCATCCCTTTGTAGGCTGCCGCCTCGTCGGTATAGAGCGTCGCGCCCGGCTCGGCATGATCCCGGACGAAAGTCTGTAGCGCGCCCGAGTCCGTGGCCTCCATGACGCGGGCCGCGACCATGTTGCTGCCGCGGTCCTTGACGCCGGCCACGGCAGTCTTCCCGACGGCACCCCGGCCTGTCTGCTTCTTCCGCTTGGCGAGCGGCATGTTCTTGCGCTTGCCGCCGATATAGGTCTCGTCCGCCTCGACGGGACCGCTGAACATCGTCCCCTGTTCAAGCGACCATGCCTCACGGATGCGGTGGAGCATGAACCAGGCGGTCTTCTGCGTTACGCCAATGTCCCGGTGCAGCTTCATGCTGCTGACGCCCTTGAGGCTCGTCATTTCCAGATAGATGGCGAACGCCCACTTGCGCAGAGGGACGCGGGACGCTTCGAGACCGGTCCCGATCTTGACCGAGAACGCCCGCCGGCAGCCCGGGCAGTAGTAGGGCAAGCCCGAGGTCGCCGATGCTTCCCTTGTCTCCGTGCAACCGCAGCGGGGACAGAACCGGCCGTCCGGCCAGATAAGGTTCTCGAACCACCACGTCGCCGCCGCCTCGTCCGGGAACATATCAGCCAACTGCATGAGCGTGATGCCCTCGCGGTTCGCCTTGCCGGGCCCTCTGTGCTTCGTCATCGTCGTTCCCTCAAGGGGAGAGGGAGAGCCGGACCGAGGCCACTTGACACGGCCTCGGCTCTTGGCCCACCCTCTACTCCCGTGGTGTCATATCAGCGAGAAGTTCACTCAACATGACGTCCGTTGGTTTCATGGGCATCACCCCCTTTCGATCGAACGGTTGAACCCCGGCGGACCACCCACCGGGGTTCTTCTGTTTCAGGCAATTTTGCGCCATCGTCAAACCGCTCTCTCAGAGGATTTCGCCCTATCCTCAGAGTATCAGATTAGCCGGTTTCAGTAAAGTATATAAGTTCCATAATTTATCGCGTACGCAAAAATAACGTCATGTACCTTAACAGGTTTCCTGCCGGATGATCTGCCTCCTGAAGGAGTTCCGTAATGCCAGATTATTTGGTCGATAAGATTCTCATAGCCAAAAATTTTATCCATTTCAACCTTGATGTAGTGACTAGCATGCCAGTCACAATGAACAAATATGCTCCCAGTCTTCTTGAGCAATCTCTTCATCTCATAAAGCCGGGCATTTAGCCAAATCAAATATCCCGGCATTCCACCTTCCCAAATATCCGAAAAAGAACGCAATTCATTCTGATCGCCGAAAATAACGTTGTATTGCCGACCGGAGAAGAATGGTGGATCAATGTAGATCAAATCTATACTTTCGCTCGGAAGCTGGCGCATCACATGCAGATTGTCGCCCCAGAGAAGACGGTTCGGTTCAAGATCCGAATGGCCGAAACGTACACGCTCAGCGACCTGGAATGGTAAAGAAACAGAGGGAAACAGCTTGCGGAAGCCCCTGCGTCTGTCCCATCCCAACGGCTCTTTTTCCACCGGCACCGAGCCAAATCGGACAGGCGGACGCCAAAATTCCTCTTGCTCCGGCAGAGCATCCGCACTCTCGTCTCGGTCTTCATAGTCGGGGGGCGCCACGAAATCGCCCTTGACCGGCCCCGAGACCTCATTCTCAGTGGAATCGCTTGTCATCGTGAATCCCTCTCTACACCCCAAGAATACCTTATCATGGCCGGCGGCGCGGCAGCAGCGCAAGGGAGCGGCTGGACCCGATGGAAAATCGCTCCACCTTTACGATATTCCTGTCCCCATAGAGCCGAAGCCGCTCTTCCCCGCCCCGTCTTTCGCCCGGTTCGGCGCATTCCCGCCGTCAATTGCGGCCGCCGGCCTTCGGGGCGCGCTGGCGGCGCCGTGGGAGGCGGCGGGCGCGCTGGAGGCCGTGGCGTGTCAGGAAACGCTGCAGCGAGCCCGTGCCGAAGACAAGGCCCCGGGCGGCGAGCGCCGCCTGCAGCGCGCGGATGGAGAGGTCCGGCCGCCTCTCCAGGACGGCGAAAATCCGCTCCCGCTCCGGCTCGATCCGCGACGGGCGGCCGGGCCTCGGGGCCTCGCGCAGGTGGCCGCGCTCCCGGTAGCGGCTGATCCACCGCGCGACGCTCCTTTCGCTTACCTCGAAATGCAGGGCCGCGGCATGGCCGGTCATCCCCTTCTCCAGCACCGCGGCGACCGCCCGGCGCCTGAGCTCCTCGCCGGCGGGCTTGCCCCGCCTGCGCCCCGTCAATTCATTCGCCATCCGTCCCTCCCCGGCCGCGCCCGGCCCTCGTGACTTCTCCAATGGAACATTGCGTGTCCGCGCGCGCAGCTTCCCCGTCTGCGGCCTCATCCCCTTTCAGCCGCCGAAATCCCGTCGGATGGCCGCAATGCGGCTCGGTTCATCAGGTCATCGTTCCTGCTTCATGCCTGTATGGGCAGGGAATTAGGGTTTATTTCCCCGAATTGCAACCCCGGGAAGAAAGTTATCCACAGGATGCGGGACGAGACGGCGGGAGAGCGCCGCCCCGCCGGGTCTTTCCCCGCCTTCGCGGGGGCAGGCCCGCTACGCCGTGCCCGTCGAGCCGAAGCCGCCTTCGCCGCGCTCCGTTCGGTCCAGTTCCGCGCATTCCCGCCAGGCGATGCGGGGGGCGGGCTTGAGGACGAGCTGGGCGATCTTCATGCCGCGTTCGATGCGGACGGGCTCCGCGCCGGCATTCATCACGATGATCTGCAGCTCGCCGCGATAGTCGGAATCGATGGTGCCGGGGCTGTTCGGCAGGGTCAGCCCGTGGCGGAGCGCGAGGCCGGAGCGGGGCCGTATCTGCGCCTCCCAGCCCTCCGGCACGGCGAGGCGCAGCCCCGTCGGCACCAGCGCGCGGGCGCCGGGCGCAAGCTCCATCGGCGCGTCCCCGGCAAGGGCGGCCGCGATGTCGAGGCCGGCGCTGCCGGGCGTGGCGTATTCGGGCAGGCCCGGCGCGTGGGGCAGGCGCTGGATGCGGACCTCGACCGGCTCCGTCATGCGCCGGCGGCGAACCGGGCCGCGATGCGCCGCGCCAGGCGGTCCGCCACCTCCGCTTTGCCCGCCGTCGGCCAGTCCTCCACCCGGTCCTCCTCGTCGATGAGGTGGATGGTGTTGCGCTCGCCGCCGAAGGTCCCGGTGCCGGGCGACACGTCGTTGGCGAGGATCCAGTCGCAGCCCTTGCGCTGGCGTTTCCCGCGGGCGTGCGCGACCACGTTCCCGGTCTCGGCCGCGAAGCCCACCACCAGCGGCGGGCGGCGGTTCCCCAGGCCGGCGAGCCGGTGCAGGATGTCGGGGTTCTCGGCGAGTTCGAGCGCCGGCGGGCCGCCATTCTCCTTCTTCAGCTTGCCGCCCGCGGCCTCGCGCACGCGCCAGTCCGCGACCGCCGCCGCGCACACGGCAATGTCGGCCGGGAGCGCCGCCATGCAGGCGTCCAGCATCTCGCGCGCCGTCTCGATCCGGCGCATCTGCACCCGCGCCGGGTCGGGCTCGTGCGTCGGGCCGGTCACCAGCACCACCTCCGCGCCGTGGCGGGCGAGCGCGCCGGCAATCGCGTGGCCCTGCTTGCCGGAGGAGCGGTTGGCGATGTAGCGCACCGGGTCGATCGGCTCCCAGGTGGGGCCGCTGGTGACGAGGGCGCGCCGGCCCGCGAGCGCCCCCGGCGCCCGCCCGGCGAGCGCCTCCTCTATGGCGGCGACGATCGCCTCCGGCTCGGCCATGCGCCCGGAGCCGGTCTCGCCGCAGGCCAGGTCGCCCGCCTCCGGCCCGACGCGCAGCACGCCGCGCCGCTCCAGCAGCGCGACATTGGCCTGCGTTGCGGCGTGGCCCCACATCTCGACATTCATCGCGGGCGCGACCAGCACCGGCTTGTCGGTCGCGAGCAGGGCGGTGGAGGCGAGGTCGTCGGCGAGGCCGGCCGCCATCTTCGCCATCAGGTCGGCGGTGGCCGGCGCGACGACCACGAGGTCCGCCTCGCGGGAGAGGCGGATATGGCCCATCTCGCTCTCGTCGGTCAGCGAGAACAGGTCGCGGTAGACCTTGTCCTCGGTGAGCGCGGCGAGCGAGAGCGGGGTGACGAACTCGGCCCCGCCCGCCGTCAGCACCGCGCGCACCGCAGCGCCCCGCTCGCGCAGGCGGCGCACGAGGATGAGGCTCTTGTAGGCGGCGACGCCGCCCGAGACGATCAGCAGGATGCGTTTGCCGTCGAGCATGGAACCCGCTTTTAGTCCCGTTCGGCGCGGGGGGGAAGCATTTGCGGCGCCGACGCCGCCATATCCCGGTTCGCCGCGTTCCGCGCGGCGGCTCAGTCGAACAGGATCGCCGCCAGCAGGATCAGCAGCGCGAGGCCGCCGAGCAGGCCCTGGATCTGGACCGGTATGCCGCGCCGCTGCGCCGTCTCGCCCTCCGCGATGCGCTCCAGCGCCCGGTCGATGCGGTCCATGGTGACGAAGAAGCGCTCGAAGCGCCCGCGCAGCTCGGCCGCGGCGCGCTGCGCGCGGTGGACGGGATGGATCCGGTCGAGCATCCATTCCTCGATCAGCGGGCGCGCCATCTCCCAGATGTTGACATTGGGGTTGAGCCGCCGGCCCATGCCCTCCGCCATCAGCATGGTCTTCTGCAACAGCAGCAATTGCGGCTGCGTCTCCATGCGGAACTGCGCCGTAACGCGGAACAGCTGACGTAGCAGGCGGGCGACGGAAATCTCGTTCAGCGGCCGCTCCAGGATCGGCTCGCCGATGGAGCGCGCCGCCTGCGCGAAGAGCGCCTGCGACTGGTCGGCGGGGACGTAGCCGGCGCGGAAATGCACCGCCGCCACCCGCTCATAGTCGCGGGAGAGGAAGCCCAGCAGCATTTCCGCCAGATATTCGCGCGTCGGCCGGTCGAGCCGGCCCATAATGCCGAAATCGACCGGCACGATGGCGCCGTCGGGAGCCACGAAGATATTGCCTGCATGCATGTCCGCATGGAAGAAGCCGTCGCGGAACACCTGTTTGAAGAAGACTTCGGCAGCGGTCGCCATGATGGCGTCCGGATCGTGCCCGGCGGCCCGGAGCGCGTCCACCTCGTCCACGGGCAGGCCCTCCACCCGCTCCAGGGTCAGCACCCGGCGCGCCGTGCGCCGCCAGTCCACGGACGGGACCCTGAAATGCTCCTCGTCCACGAAGTTCGCCGCGAGCTCGGTCGCCGCGGCGGCCTCGAGCCGGAGGTCCATTTCGATACGGACGCTCTCCGCGAAGGTCTGCACGACATCCACGGGGTGCAGGCGCCTCGAAAACGGCGCCAGGCGTTCCAGCCAGCGCGCGACCCAGAGGAACAGGCGAAGATCGTTCGCCACCGCCTGCTCGATCCCCGGGCGCAGTATCTTGACGGCCACCGGGGCGCCCTCCGGCGTCCTGGCCAGGTGGACCTGGGCGATCGAGGCGGCGGCCAGGGCTTCGGTATCGAAGTCCGAGAACAGCTCGCCCAGAGGCAACTCGAATTGCTCCTCGATGCTCTTGCGCATGGTCTCGAACGGCAGCGCCGGGAGATGGTCCTGAAGATCGGAGAGGTCGTCCGCTACCTCCTCGCCCAGCAGGTCGGCGCGCGTCGAAAGCGCCTGGCCGAACTTGACGAAGGTGGGCCCCAGATCCTGCAGGGCGGCGGCAAGCCGTTCGCCCCGGCGGCGTTCCGGCCGCTTCCGGCTGACCAGGCGCGCCAGCATGGCCGGGGTCTCAAGCCCCTGGGCGAGCTCCAGCGGCCAGAGCGCGTCGTGCCGGGCCAGCGTCCAGCCGATGCGCCCGAGACGCAGTACGTGGCGCGCGAAATCCAGCACGTCAGAGGCGCCAGCCGCGATGCAGCGCGACGATTCCGCCCGAGAGGATGCTCCAGCGCACCTGCCCGAAACCGGCGGCACGCATGAGGCCCGCGAGCGCTTCCCGGTCGGGGAATCGGGCGATGCTCTCGGCCAGGTATCGGTAGGCGTCCGCGTCGCCGGCCACCAGCGCGCCCAGGCGCGGCAGCACGCCGAAGGCGTAGCGCTCGTAGAGGCCCCTCAACGCCGGCGCCTCGACATGCGAGAACTCCAGGCAGAAGAAGCGTCCGCCCGGCTTCAGCACCCGGCGCATCTCGGAAAGCGCCTTCCCGCGGCCCGTGACATTGCGCAAGCCGAAGGCGATCGTCACCGCATCCTGGCTCATGTCCGGGAAGGGCAGCGCCTCGGCGTCGGCCACGGCCCAGGCGACATCGAGGCGGCCCCGGTCGAGCGCCCGGTCGCGCCCGGCCGACGCCATGTCCGCATTGATATCCACGACGACGGCCTGCGCCCCCTCGGCGGCGGCGGCCAGCGCGATGTCTCCGGTGCCGCCCGCAACATCGAGCAGCGCCATGCCGGGGCGCGGCCGGAGCGCGCGGACCAGGGCCGCCTTCCACAATCTGTGGATGCCGAAGCTCATCAGGTCGTTCATCAGGTCGTAGCGCGGCGCCACGCTGTCGAACATCCCGCGCACAAGCCGGGCCTTGTCCTCCCTCGGCACGTCCCGAAAGCCGAAATCGACCGAATCGTTCGCTGGCCCGCTCATCGGGGGAAACATAGTGCAGCCCCACCGGCTTCGATAGGCCATGCGCCGGTGCGCGAAACCCGTTAGCCTCGCGCCGATGCCCGAACTGCCGGAAGTCGAGACGGTGATGCGGGGGCTGGCGGGGGCGCTTGCCGGCCGGCGGCTCGCGCGCGTCGAGCAGCGCCGGGCCGACCTGCGTTTTCCCCTGCCGGAACGGTTCGCGGCGCGGTTGCAGGGCCGGCGCATCGAGAGCTTCGACCGGCGGGCGAAATACATCCTGGCGGCGCTGGACGACGGTGCGACCTGGCTCTCCCATCTCGGCATGTCGGGACGGATGATGCTGGGCGAGGGCCCGGCGCCGGAGCCCGGGCGCCACGACCACCTGATCGTCGAGACCGATGACCGGCAGCACCTGATCTACCGCGACGCGCGGCGCTTCGGTTTCATGGACCTGATCGCGCCCGGCGGGCTGGCAGACCATCCCCGCCTGGCCGGGCTCGGCATCGAGCCGCTCGGGCCGGAGCTGACCGGCCGCCGGCTGCGGGCGCTGTTCGCCGGCCGGCGCGCGCCGCTCAAGGCCGCCCTGCTCGACCAGCGGCGCATTGCGGGGCTCGGCAACATATATGTCTGCGAGGCGCTGAACCGCGCGCGCCTCGACCCCGACCGCCCTTCCGGCGCGCTCTCGGCGGCGGAGGCGCGCGCGCTCGCAAAGGCCGTGCGCGAGGTGCTGGAGGAGGCGGTGGCGGCCGGCGGCTCGTCGCTGCGCGACTATGTGCAGGCCTCGGGCGAGCTCGGCTATTTCCAGCACAGCTGGCGCGTTTACGGGCGCGAGGGCAGCCCCTGCCCCTGCGGACGCAGGGGCGCCATCGTCCGGCGGAGCGTCCAGTCGGGCCGGTCCACCTTCTTCTGCCCGGTCTGCCAGAAATAGCCGGGCGGGCCCCGAGACCGTGACCGACCTTCCCGCGCACGCCTCGGTCGTCGTCATCGGCGGCGGCGTCATGGGCTGCTCCACGCTCTACCACCTCGCAGCGATGGGTGTCGGCGACGCGATCCTGCTGGAGCGGAACAAGCTCGCGTCCGGCACGACATGGCACTCGGCGGCGCAGGTCCGCGCGCTTCGGCACTCGCGCAACCTCACCCGCATGATCCGTTATTCCATCGACCTCTATTCCCGGCTGGAGCGGGAAACCGGCCAGAGCACCGGCTGGATCGGCAAGGGCTCGCTGTCCATCGCCACGACACCGGACCGGCTGACCCACATCCGCCGCCAGGAGGCGCTCGCCCATGCCTTCGGCGTCGAGGCGGAGTCGATAGGCCCCGGCGAAGCGAAGGAGCGCTGGCCGCTCATGAACGCCGACGACGTGCTGGGGGCGGTCTGGTCGCCGGGCGACGGGCGCGTCGGCCCCACCGATGTCTCGGCGGCGCTGGCCAGAGGGGCGAGGGCGCGCGGGGCGAGGCTGTTCGAGGATGTGGGCGTGACGGGCATCCTCACTGGAAACGGGCGGGTGCGCGGCGTCGAGACCGGCGCGGGCGCGGTGATGTGCGACGCCGTTGCGGTCTGTGCGGGGCTCTGGTCGCGCGAGGTCGCCGCCACGGCCGGGGCGCGCGCGCCGCTGCTCGCCTGCGAGCATTTCTACCTGCTGACGGGGCCGGTGGAGGGCATTTCCGGCACCATGCCGACGCTCTCCGACCATGACGGCCGGCTCTACATCCGGGACGACAGCGGCGGCCTGCTGATCGGCTGCTTCGAGCCCATGGGCAAGCCTGTCGCGCCGGGCGAGCTGGGCGAGAATTTCGCCTTCGGCCTCCTGCCGGAGGACTGGGACCATTTCGAGCCGATGATGGTGAACGCGCTGCACCGCCTGCCGGTGCTGGAAACTGCGGAGGCGCGGATGCTGCTCAACGGGCCGGAGAGCTTTACGCCCGACGGCATGTTCATGCTGGGCGGGACGGCGGAGACGCGGGGCCTGTTCCTCGGTTGCGGCATGAACTCGGTCGGCGTCGCCTCGGCCGGCGGCGCGGGCATGAACCTCGCCCACTGCATCGTCCACGGCCATACCGCCTACGACCTCGCGGAAGCCGACGCGATGCGCTTTGCGCCGGTCTTCGACAGCGTCGAGCACCTGATGGCCCGCGCGCCGGAAGTGCTGGGCGCCCACTACGAGATCGCCTATCCCGGCCGGCAGTTCGCGACCGCGCGCGACCTGCGCCGCCTGCCGCTCGACGCCGAGCACCGCGCCGCCGGGGCCCATATGGGGCAGTTCTACGGCTGGGAGCGGCCGCTCTGGTTCGGCAAGACCGCCGAGCCCGTGCTGCGTTTCGACCGGCCGGACTGGTTCGAGGCGGTGCGCGGGGAGGTCATGGCCGCCCACGAGCGGGCCGCGGTCTTCGACGCCAGCGCCTTCGGCAAGATCGAGGTGGAAGGACCCGGCGCGGAGGCCTTCCTCCAGCATGTGTGCGCCTCGGACATGGCGCGGGAACCCGGCGCGGCAATCTACACGGCCGTCCTCAACGAACGCGGGACCTATGAGAGCGACCTCACCGCGCAGCGGCTCTCCGCCGACCGTTACCGGCTCTTCACCGGCGCGGCGGCCATCGCGCGCGACCTCGCCCGGTTCCGCCGCCATGCCGACGGCTTCGACATCGCGTTCCGCGACGTGACGGAAGACTATGCGGTGCTGGGCCTGATGGGCCCCGACAGCTTCCGGATCGCCGGGGCGCTGGGCGCGGCGGAGCTGAACGCGCTCGGCTATTTCAGGGGTGCTACGGCAAGGATCGCCGGACGGCCGGTGCGCGCGGTCCGCATGTCCTATGTCGGCGAGGCCGGATGGGAGCTGACCTGCCGCGTTGAGGACGCATCCGCCATCTACGCCGCGCTCATGCAGGCCGGCGCGGTTCCCGCGGGCCTCCACGCGCAGACCTCGATGCGGATCGAGAAGGGCTTTGCGGCGATGGGCCACGAACTCGACGGGGATATCGGCCCGGTCGAGGCCGGGCTCGACCGGCTGTGCTCGCGCAGGAAGCGCTTCATCGGCTCCGACGCCCTGGCCGGGCGCCGGAACACGGGAGAGCGGACCCTGGCGACCATCGTCCTCGACGACCCGGAGGCCATGCCGCTCGGCCATGAGCCGGTCCGCTTCGGCGGACGCATCGCGGGCCAGACGAGCTCGGCGGCGTTCGGCTACCGCATCGGGCATCCTCTGGCGCTCGCCCATGTCTCCGGCGTTCCGGACGGCGCGGCGGTCGAAGTGGATATCGCGGGGGACCGCCGTCCCGGCCGCCTCCGGTTCGCGCCCGCCTTCGACCCCGAAGGCCGCCGGATGCGCGGCTCCGGCGCGTGAGCGGCGAATGCTTGCAACGAAGGTCCGCTGGACATACCGTTTTCCTGCCTGCGGCGGGCCTTGCCGCCGGGTGCGGCCCATGCGCGAGGAGGGAACGGCGATCCAGCCATGACGATGTCCGGGAAGTATCGGCCGTGAGGGTCCTGCTGATTCTCGTCCTGTGCCTGTTCGCACCGGGCCTCCAGGCCGGGGAGCGCTATGTGCCGGGATTCGAGGCCCTGCCGCTGATGGCGGGGCTGGAGATCGAGCCCGGCTCGGCCATGGTGTTCGACAAGCCGGGCGGGCGCATCGTCGAGGCTGCGGCGACCGGGGCGGTGCCGGCGGCGCGCATCCGCAGCTGGTACAGGGAGGCCCTGCCGCAACTCGGCTGGCGACCCGCGGGAGAGGGCCTGTTCCGCCGCGAGGGCGAGATGCTGTCGCTCGCCGTCGGCAAGTCGGGGACCGGCGCGCGCGTCGCCTTCCGCCTCTACCCGCAGTGACCGTCCTCGCGCTTTCCCGATAGCCGGGGCGGCGCCGTCCGGAAGCCGTAGAACCTCGATCACCGGCCCGGCCCGGAGGGCCGCCGCATGCACCCGCCCCGTCCCGGTTTGCGCCCGGTATGCCGCTGGCGTCCTCCGCCAATGCCGGGGCGGCGGCCGGGAGACCGGCGGAAGTGTCAGGATATGTCATGGGATGTCATGTTTTGTCATGGGACCGGCCTCCGCCCCGGCCGTTCGCAAGGCATCGCAGCCTCCTTGTCGGTCCCCGGTCCCGGACGCCCGCTGCCGGAGGAGCGTGCCTCTTCCGCGCATAATGCGCGTGCGCATTTCGCGGCGGCGCGTGGGCGCCCGCATGCGAGGCGGCGGGAGGGACCCCTGCGGGAGTGTCATGGGATGTCATGTTTTGTCATGGGGCCGGTCTCCGCCCCGGTCGTTTGCGCCGGTCCGGGGGTCGTTCGCACGGCATTGCAGCGTCCTTTCCGTCCCTGGTCCCGGACGCCCCGCTGCCGGAGGAGTGTCCCCCTCTCGCGCATAATGCGCGCGCGCGTTTCGCGGCGGCGCGCGTGCGCCCGCGCAAGGCGGCGGGCCTTGCAGCCAACGTCGCCGCCGGTTCGGGGCGAGGGTCGTTCACGGTCATTCGTGCCTCCTTGGGGGCCAGGGGCGGGACGGGGTGTCCCTGTTTCGCGCGTATCGTGCGCCGGTGCGTGCGCGGGCGGGCGGGCGTATCGCGGCGGCGCGGTTTGCGCGCGTGATTGCCCGTGCGCACGGGCGCGCGGCAGCAGGCCGGGCAAAGGGCGCACCCCTCCCGTCCGCTCACGCCGGGGCGTTTGCGGCGCCCCAACCGTGCTTTCTGCAGAAAGCGGAATGGCGGCCCCGGAAGCCGCCTTTCCCTCATGCCTATTCTACCCCATTCCTCTGGAAATCAAGTCAATTCAGGAACAAAAAATGATAATATCGGGCAATTTTCTCACAACCGGTTGAATCGGCGGAACAATATCGGTGCTGCCAGATTGGGACCCGTGAGGAACGGTGTTCCACCGCCGGGCGAAACGAGGGCGCGCGCGCAACCCGCCGCCTGCCCCCGCGAAGGCGGGGCGACGCAAACCGACAAGGAGACGACACCCATGACCGACTTTCGCCCCGAACCGGCCGCCAACCTCGCGATGCGCCTCGTCCCGGCCCGAGCCTGTCCTCGCCCTCGAACGGAACGTGCGCTAACGCGGCCAGTCGCGGATGGCGAGGAGGCCGGCGTCCACCGGCAGCATCACCCCGGTGATCCAGCGCGCCTCGTCGCTGGTGAGATAGACCGCCGCCCAGCCGATGTCCCAGCCCGTGCCCTCGGTGCCGAGCGGCACCATCGCCGCCCGGCGCGCGCGGGCTTCCGGGCCCTGGTGGGCCACCATCGGCGTGAAGATGGTGCCGACGATGATGCAATTGCAGCGGATCGCGTCCTTCGCATAGTCGGTCGCGAGCGACATGGTGAGGCCGTGCAGGCCCGCCTTGGCCGAGGCGTAGGCGACGGAGCCGGTGCGGCTCAGCAGGCCGCGCGCGCCGACCACGGAGGAGATGTTCAGGATCGACCCGCCGCCGGCGCGCTGCATGGCCGGGATGCAGGCGCGCGAACACAGCATGGCGGAGGTGAGGTTGACGGCAATGGTCGCATCCCAGCCCTCGCGCCCGACCTCCGTCACCGCGCCCTGCTGCTGCGAGCCGCCGACATTGTTGATGAGCGCGTCTATGCGCCCGAACTGCGCCTCGGCCGCCTCCGCCATGGCGTTCGCATCGGCTTCCTCGGTCACGTCAGCCGCGAATACGAACGCTTCGCCGCCCCCGGCGCGGATTTCCTCCGCGAGGCCCTCGGCGCGTTCGGCGGAGCGGTTGACCAGCACGACCTTCGCGCCCTCGCGCGCCGAGAGCAGGGCGATCGCCTTGCCGGTGCCCACGCCCTCGCCGCGCGAGGCCGCGCCCGTCACCACAACGGTCTTGCCGTCGAGCCGTCCGCCCATCCGATCCGCCTCCCGGTTCAGTATCCGAGCGCGAGGCCGTCCTTGCGCGGGTCCGAGCCTCCGACGAGCGTGCCGGACTCGCGGTCGATCCAGATCGCCTGGCCCCCTCCGTGCGGCGGGTCCGCCGGCGCGACCGGGTGGCCCCGGCGGCGAAGCTCGGCCGAGGCCGCTTCCGGTATGCCGCGCTCGACCGCGACCTTGCCGTCATAGGCGAAGAGGCGCGGCAGGTCGAGCGCCGCCTGCGGGTCGAGGCCGTGATCGAGGATGGAGGACAGCACCCAGGACTGCCCGACCGGCTGATAGTGCCCGCCCATGACGCCGAACGGCATGACGGCGCGGCCGTCCTTCGCCAGCATCGCCGGGATGATGGTGTGCATCGGCCGCCGGTTCGGGCGGACCGCGTTCGGGTGCCCCGGCTCCAGCGAGAAGCCGAGCCCGCGATTGTGCAGCATCACGCCCGAACCCGGCGCCAGGATCGCGCTGCCGAACGCCTTGAAGAGCGAGTTGATGAAGGAGCACGCATTGCCGTCGCGGTCCACGACCGAGAGATAGACCGTGTCCTCATGGGCGGGCCAGCCGGCGGGCGGCAGCGACGGCGCCGCCCGGTCCTCGCAGATCGCGCCCCTGAGCGCCGCCGCATAGTCCTTCGAGAGCAGCATATCGAGCGGGACTTCCGCATCCGCCGGGTCGGCGACGAAGGCGTTGCGGTCCCGGTAGGCGAGCCGCGTCGCCTCGACGAGCCGGTGCATCCGGTCGGGCGAAAGCGGGTCCTCCGGCGGCTCGAAGCCCTCCAGCATGTTGAGGATGAGCAGGGCAACGACGCCGACGCCGTTGGGGGGACATTCGAACACCGTGTAGCCCCGGTAGTCCGCCCGGATCGGCTCGACATATTCCGCCTTGCGGGCGGCGAAATCCTCCTCCGTGTGCAGCCCGCCGGCCGCGCGCAGCTTGCCCACCATGTCCGCCGCAACCTCGCCCTCGTAGAAGGCGGACCGGCCCTCCGCGGCGATCCGGCGAAGCGTGCCCGCGAGCTCGGGCTGGTGGAACACGCGGCCTTCGCCGACCGCTTCGCCGCCGGGCAGGAACCGCGCCGCCGTGTCGGCATCGCCGGCCAGCCGGCCCGCGGAAGCGCTCCAGTCCGAGGCCGTGCGCGCATGGACGGCGAAGCCCTCCTCCGCATAGCGGATCGCCGGCTGCAGCAGTTCGTCGAGGCCCCTGGTGCCATGGTCCTGCAGCAACTGCTCCCAGGCATCGACGGCGCCGGGCACGGTCACCGCATGGGGGCTCGAATCGTCGAGCGCGTTCACCCCCCGCTCCGCCAGCCACTCCGCCGACAGCGCGGCCGGCGCATGGCCGGACCCGTTGAGCGCAATCGGCGTCTCCGCGCCTGCCGGCGTATAGAGGCAGAAACAGTCCCCGCCGATTCCGGTGGACTGCGGCTCGGTCACGCATTGCACCGCGCAGGCGGCGACCGCGGCGTCGACGGCATTGCCGCCCGAGCGCAGCACCTCGACCCCGGCGAGCGTCGCGGAAGGCTGGCTGGTGGCGACCATGGCGTTGGCCGCGCGGGCAGGCGAGCGGCCCGGATTGTGGAAGTCGCGCATCGGCAGGGCTGTCCTCGCACCGAATCGTCATATATTTCATGCACTTTAGGGCCGCATGAACAATCTCGCCACAGACATTCTCGATTCGCTGCCCGATCCGGTCCTGCTGCTGGATGCCGGGCGGATCGTCACGCGCGCAAACCCCGCGGCGCGCGCCGTGCTGGGCGACCTGGCCATCGGCCGGGACCTCAGCCACAGCCTGCGCCACCCGGATGCGCTCGCCGCCGTGGACGGCGTCCTGTCGGAGGGCGGCTACCGGGGCGTCGAGGTCGCGCTTCCGGTGCCGACCGAGCGCGCCTACGACCTCCAGGCCGTCGCAGCGCCCGGCGGGGAGCCCGGAGCGCTCGTCATCATGCGGGATGTCACTGCGGTCCGGCAGAACGAGCGGATGCGCGCCGATTTCGTCTCCAATGTGAGCCACGAACTGCGTTCGCCGCTGGCGACCCTGATCGGCTTCATCGAGACCCTGCGCGGGCCCGCGGCCGACGATCCGGATGCGCGAACGCGCTTTCTCGCGATCATGGATGCCGAAGCCGCGCGCATGTCGCGGCTGGTGGACGACCTGCTCTCGCTCGCGCGGGTCGAGTCGCGCGAGCATATCCAGCCCGAGACCGCGCTCGAACTCGGACCGCTGCTGAAGGACGTTGCGGAGGCGCTGGCGGCGCGCTCGGACGTTCCGGTGGCGCTCGACATCGCGGACGGGCTGCCGGCCGTGCTCGGCGACCGGGACGAACTCACGCAGGTTTTCGAGAACCTGCTGGACAACGCCATAAAGTATGGCGGCGACGACGTGCGGCTGGAGGCGGCAGCGGTCGCGCGCATTCCCGGCATCGGCCTTCCCGGGGCCTGCATCGCGGTGGCCGATGCCGGCCCCGGCATCGACGGAGCCGACCTGCCCCGGCTGACCGAGCGTTTCTACCGCGCCGACAAGGCCCGCTCCCGGAGCCTCGGCGGCACGGGGCTCGGACTCGCCATCGTGAAGCACATCGTCAACCGCCACCGGGGCCGGCTGGTAGCGTCGAGCGCTCTCGGACAGGGCAGCCGCTTTACCGTTCACCTCCCCTCCGCGGACAGCCCGCCGGCGCCATAGGCCGCCTTCATATTTCTGTAACGAAACTGCAATAGACAGATAACCGCCGCACGCGAACATCGGGTCGTGCGGCGAGGCACAGCGTGCCCGGCGCCATGACAACACCAGCAAGGGACGTTCCCAGATGAAAAAGACGCTGATCGCCGGGCTGCTTGCCGGCGTGGCGGTCGCGGGCGCCGCAGAGGCCCGCGACCAGATCCGCATTGTCGGATCCTCCACCGTTTTCCCGTTCTCGACGGCGGTGGCCGAGCGGTTCGGCAAGACCACCTCGTTCAAGACCCCGATCGTCGAATCGACGGGCTCCGGCGGCGGGCTCAAGCTGTTCTGCACCGGGACCGGCGAAGGCCATCCCGACATCACCAACGCCTCGCGCCGCATCAAGGCGAAGGAAGTGGAGACCTGCGCGAAGAACGGCGTCGCCGACGTGATCGAGGTCAAGATCGGCTATGACGGCATCGTGCTCGCCAACTCCCGCGACACGGGGCGGATGTCGCTGGCCCTCAGGGATGTCTTCCTGGCGCTGGCGCACGAGGTGCCGGACGGCGCCTGCGAGAGCGCGGACGCCTGCCCGATGAAGGCGAATCCGCACAACACCTGGAAGGACGTCAATCCGGAGCTGCCGGACGTGCGCATCGAGGTGCTCGGTCCGCCCGCGACCTCCGGCACGCGCGACGCCTTCGTCGAGCTCGCCATGGAAGGCGGCTGCAAGACGTTCGCCGGCATCAAGGCCATGAAGAAAGCCGACAAGAAGGCCTACAAGAAGGTCTGCCACACGATCCGCGAAGACGGCGCCTATATCGAGGCCGGCGAGAACGACAATCTGATCGTCCAGAAGCTGACGACCAACCCGCGCGCGCTCGGCATTTTCGGCTTCAGCTTCCTCGACCAGAATTCCGACAAGCTGCAAGGCAGCACCGTCAATGGCGTGGCGCCGGAATTCGAAGAAATCGCCGAGGGCAACTACCCGGTCTCGCGCGCGCTGTTCTTCTATGTGAAGAAGGCGCATATCGGCGAGGTGCCCGGCATCGCCGAGTTCATCGCCGAATTCACCGATGAGGCGACCTGGGGCCCCGAGGGCTATCTGGCCGACAAGGGCCTGATCCCGATGTCCGACGCCGAGCGCGAAGAATGGCGCGGCGCGGCAAACGGGCTCCAAAACCTGTCCATGTAAGGACGGTCGGTGGCGGAGCCCGGCATGGCGCAGGCGGTCGCAGCGGCGGAGGGGGGCGAACGCTCTTCGCTGCTCGCCGCGGCGCAAGGGCGGCGCGCGCGCCAGATTCTGGGCGAGCGCGTTTTGCTCGGGCTCCTAGTCGCAAGTTCGCTTGTCGCGATCCTCACCACGATCGGAATCGTGCTTTCGCTCCTGTTCGAGACCATCCGGTTCCTCGACGCGGTGCCGCTGTTCGACTTCCTGTTCGGACTGAACTGGAGTCCGCAGATCGCCATCCGCGAGGACCAGGTCGGGTCGTCCGGCGCGTTCGGCGTGATCCCGCTTCTGGTGGGCACCGGGCTCATCGCCGCCGTGGCCATGACGGTCGCCGGGCCGCTCGGCCTTCTGTCGGCGGTCTATCTGGCCGAGTATGCAACGCCGCGCGCCCGGTCTCTGGCCAAGCCGATTCTCGAGATCCTGGCGGGCATTCCCACCGTGGTCTACGGTTTCTTCGCGGTGCTCGTCGTCGCGCCCTTCGTGCGGGACTCCTCGGAATCCATCGGTTTCGAGGTTTCTTCCGAGAGCGCACTCGCCGCAGGCGTGGTGATGGGCGTGATGATTATTCCCATCGTCTCCTCGCTTGCCGACGACGTGATTTCGGCCGTGCCGCAGTCCCTGCGCGAAGGCGCCTACGGGCTGGGCGCAACCAAGTCGGAGACCGTCAGGGACGTGGTGTTGCCAGCGGCGCTGCCGGGAATCGGCGGCGCGTTGCTGCTCGGCGTCTCGCGCGCCATCGGCGAGACCATGATCGTGGTCATGGCGGCCGGCCTCTCCGCCCACCTGACCGTCAACCCGCTCCAGGCCGTGACGACGATCACGGTGCAAATGGTCGCGCTGCTGACCGGCGATCAGGAGTTCGACAGCCCGAAGACACTCGCCGCCTTTGCGCTCGGCCTGCTGCTGTTCATCGCGACGCTGATCCTGAACCTCATCGCGCTCATGCTCGTACGCCGCTACCAGGAACGATATGACTGACCCGCGGCAGAGCCCGACCGAGACGATCCTGGCGTCGCTGCCGAGGCGGCGGCGGGCGGAGGCGCGTTTCCGCATCTACGGCATCGCCGCCATCGGCGTTGCTCTTGCCTTTCTGGTCCTGCTCATCGGCGCGATCGGCTCCAAGGGCATCGGCGCCTTCTCGCAAGCCGAGATCGCGCTCGACGTCACCCTTGACGAGAGCGTTCTCGACCCCTCCGGCACGCGCGACCCGGAAACCCTTTCGACCGCCAACTACCGCGCCGTCGTTCGCGCGGCGCTCGGCGAAATCTTCCCCGAGGCAGTAAGCAAGCGCCGGGACCGTCGCAAGCTCATGGCGCTGGTGAGCGCCGGCGCCGGCTTCGAACTACGCGAACTGGTCCTCGAAGACCCCGGCGCGATCGGGCAGACGATGCGCGTCTGGGTGCCGGCCGACGATGAAGTGGACATGCTGCTCAAGGGCGCGATCGCCCGCGAATCCGGGCGTTTCAACGACAAGCAGTTGGCTTGGCTCGACCGGCTGGAGGAAGAGGGCCGCATCCGCAGCGCGTTCAACTGGCGCTTCTTCTCCAGCGGCGACAGCCGGGAGCCGGAGCTTGCCGGCATTCTCGGCGCGATTTCCGGCTCGTTCTTCGCGCTCCTGACCTGCCTCGTGCTGAGCTTCCCGCTCGGCGTGATGACGGCGATCTACCTGGAGGAGTTCGCGCCGCGCAACCGCTGGACCGACCTCATCGAGATCAACATCAACAATCTGGCGGCCGTTCCCTCCATCGTCTTCGGACTGCTGGGGCTTGCGATCTTCCTGGGCTTCATGGGGCTGACGCGCTCGGCGCCGCTGGTCGGCGGCATGGTGCTCGCGCTCATGACCCTGCCGACCGTCATCATCGCCACGCGGGCCTCGCTGCGCGCCGTGCCGCCCTCGATCCGCGAGGCCGCCATCGGCCTGGGCGCCAGCCGGATGCAGGCCATGCTGCATCACACCCTGCCGCTCGCCATGCCGGGCATCATGACCGGCACGATCATCGGCATGGCGCAGGCGCTCGGCGAGTCGGCGCCGCTCATCATGATCGGCATGGTCGCCTTCATCGTGGACGTGCCCCAGGGGCTGCTCGATCCGGCATCCGCGCTGCCTGTGCAGATCTACATCTGGGCCGACAGCCCGGAGCGCGCTTTCGCCGAAAAGACCGCAGCGGCTATCATCGTCCTGCTGGCGTTCCTGGTCGTCATGAACCTGACGGCGGTCATTCTGCGCCGGCGCTTCGAGCGCCGCTGGTAGGAGGTTCGACCCTGTTGGACATGACCCCGAGCAACCTTATGCCCAAGCTGACAGCCCGCGGCGTCAACGTCTTCTATGACGACGCGCATGCGCTGAAACAGGTCGATCTCGACATTCGCGCGCACGAGGTCACGGCGCTCATCGGCCCCTCCGGCTGCGGCAAGTCCACTTTCCTGCGCTGCCTCAACCGCATGAACGACCTGATCGAGATCTGCCGCGTGGACGGCGATATCCGGCTCGACGGCGAGGACATCTACGACCCGGCGGTGGACCTCGTCTATCTCCGCGCCCGCATCGGCATGGTGTTCCAGAAGCCCAACCCGTTTCCGAAGTCGATTTACGACAATGTCGCCTACGGGCCGAAAATCCACGGTCTGGCGCGCTCGCGCGCCGACATGGACGAAATCGTCGTCTCAAGCCTGGAGCGCGCCGGCCTCTGGGACGAGGTGAAGGACCGGCTGGAGGCGCCGGCGACCGGGCTCTCGGGCGGCCAGCAGCAGCGGCTGTGCATCGCGCGCGCCATCGCCGTGCGCCCGGAGGTTATCCTGATGGACGAGCCCTGCTCGGCGCTCGACCCCATCGCCACGGCGCGCATCGAGGCGCTGATCGACGAACTCAAGCAGAACTTCACCATCGTGATCGTGACCCACTCCATGCAGCAGGCGGCGCGCGTCTCGCAGCGCACGGCCTTCTTCCACCTCGGCAACCTGGTCGAGGTGGGCGACACCGACACGGTGTTCACGAGGCCCGTCGATCCGCGCACGGAGTCCTATATTTCCGGCCGGATCGGCTGACGGAGAGGCAAGGGGAGCGTCCCATGAACGACCGCGCCGAGCATATCTCCAAGGCCTTCGACGAGGAGCTGCGCCAGCTCGACAACCGGCTGGCCGAGATGGGCGGCATGGTGGAAGCCCAGCTCGCCGGCGCGGTGGAAGCCCTCAGGCGCGGCAATACCGAACTCGCCGAGCAGGTCGTCGCCCGCGACAAGGACATCGACGCCCTCGACATCGAAATCGACCTGTTCAGCGTCCGCCTCGTGGCCTTGCGCCAGCCGGTCGCCGCGGACCTCAGGACGATCTTCGCCGCCATCCGGATCTCCTCCGACCTGGAGCGGATCGGAGACATGGCGAAGAACATCGCCAAGCGGACCATGGTGGTGAGCCGTTTCCCGCCGCTGGCGACAACGGCCTCTATCGCGTCCATGGCGCGCGTCGTGCAGACGATGATCAAGCAGGTCCTGGATGCCTGGACCGCGCGCGACACCGAGGCGGCGGCAGACATATTCGCCCGCGATGCCGAGGTGGACCAGCACTATGCGAGCCTGTTCCGCGAATTGCTGACCTACATGATGGAGGACCCGCGCAATATCGGGCCCTGCACCCACCTGCTCTTCGTCGCCAAGAACCTGGAGCGGGTCGGCGACCATACGACCAATATCGCCGAGCAGATCGACTATGCCGTGCTCGGCACCCGGTCCGCGGAGCGGGAGACGCACGATCCGACCAATACCCTCGTCCCGGAAGCGGAGAACCGATGAACCGGGACCGCCCGCATATCCTTGTGGTCGAGGACGAGGCGCCCATCGTCGAACTGCTGCGCTACAACCTCGAGACCTCCGGCTATTCGGTGTCCGTGGCGATGGACGGCGACGATGCCCTGGAGCGGGTGGCCGAGGACCGGCCGGACGCGGTGCTGCTCGACTGGATGCTTCCGCACAAGTCCGGCATCGAGGTCTGCCGGCAATTGCGCGCGAAGGCGGGAACGCGGATGCTGCCGATCATCCTGCTGACGGCGCGCGGCGAGGAAGCCGACCGGGTCCGCGGCCTCGATACCGGCGCCGACGACTATATCGTCAAGCCCTTCTCGCCCAAGGAGCTGGAGGCGCGCCTCAAGGCCGTGCTGCGCCGGTCGCATCCGGCCCTGGTGGAGGAGAAGCTCGAATATCGCGGCATCGTCATCGACCTTGTGCGCCACCGCGTTTCCCGGAACGGGCGGGGCGTGCATCTCGGCCCCAAGGAATACCGCCTGCTGCGCACATTCATGGAACGGCCGACGCGGGTGCTGACGCGCGCCCAGCTTCTCGACCATGTCTGGGGCCGGGACGTCTATGTCGAGGAACGCACGGTCGATGTCCATATCCGCCGCCTGCGCAAGGCGCTGAACGGCGAAGGCGAGCCGGACGCGATCCGCACCGTGCGCTCCGGAGGCTACGCGCTCGACCTCGACCGCTGAACCGCGGAATTGGGGCCGGCCGGAGCCTCGCGCTATATTCACGGACCGCTGCCGGAGCGCCTGCCATGATCGACGCCTATTACTGGCCCACGCCGAACGGCTGGAAGATCTCCATCGCGCTGGAGGAGATGGCCCTCGACTACCGTGTCGTGCCCGTCAATATCGGCCGCGGCGGACAGTTCGAGCCGGACTTCCTGAAGATCAGCCCCAACAACCGCATGCCGGCCATCGTCGACCGTGACCCGCCGGGGGGCGGCGCGCCGGTCTCCGTTTTCGAGAGCGGCGCGATCCTGCTCTATCTGGCGGAGAAGACGGGGACGTTCCTGCCGACCGACCTGCGCGGGCGCATGGAGGTGATCGAGTGGGTGATGTGGCAGATGGGCGGGCTCGGGCCGATGCTCGGCCAGTCGGGCCATTTCCGCTTCTACGCTCCGGAGACGATCCCCTACGCCGTCGAGCGCTACACCAACGAGATGCTGCGCCTCTACGGCGTGCTCGACCGGCGGCTGGAGGGGCGCGAGTTCATCGCCGGCGACTATTCCATCGCCGATATGGCCTGCTGGCCCTGGGTCATCACCTACAAGCGCCAGGAAGTCGATCTCGACAGCTTCCCGAACGTGAAGCGCTGGTACAAGGGCCTCCAGCAGCGCCCGGCGCTCCGGCGCGGCTACGAGGTCGGGCGCGAATTCGGCAGGCCCACCGGCCAGTGGGACGCCGAAGCCCGCAAGCATCTTTACGCCCACCCCAATCCGGGAGCAGCCGAATGATCGAAATCAACGGCATGGCGCATGTCATCCTGACCGTGAGCCGTTTCGAGGAGTCGCGCGAATTTTACTGCGGGCTGCTACCCTTCCTCGGTCTCCAGAAGGTCTATGACGGCAACAATTTCGTCTATCATGTGGGCGGCCGCACTGCGCTCGGCATCCAGCGCCCGGCTCCCGAATATGAGGGCGAGCGCTTCGAGCAGAACCGGGTGGGGCTGCACCATCTCTGCTTCCGGGCGCGCTCGCGCGAGGACGTGGATGCGGCAGCCGACAAGGTGCGCGAGCTCGGCGGGAAGATCGACCGGGGGCCGCTGGAGGGCGATTTCGCGCCCGGCTACTACTATTTCGTCTTCGAGGACCCGGACGGTATCCGGCTGGAGATCAACTATGTTCCGGGCAAGGGCCTGCTCGCCACGGAAACGCCCATGTCTCCCAGCGACGATCCCGACTGGGACCAGAACCCGTAAGGCGAAGTCGCCATGTTATACCAAGGGTCACTGTTTAGAACCCATTGGCCCATTTTCGTGTACCGATAGAGGCGATCCGTTCTGGCTGTGAAACGAGATTGTTCCAGGCATTGCAGCAGTGATCGAGGATATCGTCGTAGTTCTGGAAGACGCG
>JAJDYL010000059.1 GCA_022825195.1 Alphaproteobacteria bacterium | reverse complement strand
AGCGGCGAGCGTGCATCCGGGGGAGCTCGTCGTCTTCGAGATCCACTACGCGGACCGGGTGGGTGAGAACTACTTCGCCAAGCACGACCCGCGTCACCGCTGGGTCTTCTGGTCGGCGATGACCCGCGACGAGGCGCTCCTCATCAAGCAGTGGGACTCGGCGGGGGAGCTGGCCCGCTCCGGGGGCGCCCGGGCCGATGCCGACGCCGGCGACCGGCCCTGCACCTTCAGCTTCCACAGCGCCTTCGAGGATCCGGAAACGCCCCCCGACGCCCCGGACCGCTGGAGCATCGAGGTCCGCTGCGCCGTGCTCTACGGGTGACGATGGGGCGGCCGGCGGATGGCGGGCCGGAACGGGACCGTCCTTCGCTCAGGCTTCCCAGAGCATCCTGACGGGCATCGCAAAAAGCCCGGGGCCCGTACGCTGAATGCGCTCGCCATCATGCAGGACGATCCCGCAGGCGAACCTGTCGCCCACCGTTTCCTTCAGACGCCGCAGTCCCCTGAAATCCCGGGGATGCGCGGTCGCTCTCGCCTTGACCTCGATTCCTACTATGGCGCCCGGCGAACGCTCCAGCACCAGATCGACCTCCACGCCGTCCTTGTCGCGATAGTGAGTGACGGTCGTCATTTCGTCCGAGAGAGCGGCGGCCTTGGCGATCTCCCCATGCACGAAACTCTCAAGAAGCGGTCCCAGCTTCTGGCGGTCCCGCGCGATGTCCGCAGCTTCCGTCCGCAGCAGCGCCGCAAGCAGACCTGAATCCAGAAACTGGAGCTTTGGCGTTCTGACCAGCCGCTTCAGTTGGCTGCTGTGCCAGGCGCGAACGCGGCGGATCAGAAACATGTGCTCCAGCAGCACCAGCCAGCGATCCACGGTCTTGCCATTGACACCGAGGCGCGCGCCAAGGCCGGACATGTTGAGCAATTGGCCGGCCGAGACGGCCACATGGTCGATCAGACGGACCATTTCATCCCGTTTCCCGACAGGTGCGATATCCGGGACATCGTGTTCGGCGAGCGCCCGCGCATAGGCGCGCAGCCAGGAACGCCGCCGGGCCGCGGCGGGGCGGCCGAGCGCTGCCGGATAGCCGCCGGCAATGACCCGTTCGATCAGATCGGCCGTCGACCCCGTCTCCTCGATAGCCGGAAACTCGCCGGCAAAGGCCCGGTCGAGGAAGCGCGGCGGAGCGGCGCCGGCGATCTCGGCCTGGGAGAACGGCAGGAGTTCGACGGTCTCGACGCGCCCGGCCAGGGAATCCGGGGAAATCGCGCCCTTGAACAAATCGACCGAGCCCGTGATCAGATAGCGTCCGGGGTCGGGACGCTCGTCGACTTCCTTCTTGAGCGCCAGGATCAGGTTCGGAGCGCGCTGGATTTCATCGATCGCCGCGCTTCGCAGTCCCCGGACGAAGCCGGCGGGGTCGTCTTGAGCGAACCGCCTGGATTGGGCATCGTCCAAAGAGACGAAGGCCCGGCCCTCGCCATCGGCGATCCGCCGGGCAAGCGTCGTCTTGCCGGACTGGCGCGGCCCCACGATGGCGACGATGCGGGTGTCGGTGAGCGCCAGGCGAACGGGTGCCTCGGCGTGCCGCGCCAAGAAGGTTTCGGAAGAAAGCGTCCAATTTGGCACAGCTTATCGTCCAATTCGGAATTATTGCCCGTCCAATCTGGAATATAACGCCGCGCGGTGCGACAGTCACTCCTGAATCCCGTGTATGCTCGCGGGTCCGTCCACCCGCAAGGTTTGCGCGGCGACGGGAAGCCGCTACGCTCCCCGCCAGCGAGGAGGCTTGAGGGCGATGCCGTTCGATCTGGTCGAAGAACATGTGATGCTGCGCGACCTGGTGGCGAAGTTCGTGGACAACGAGCTGATGCCGCTGGAGAAGGCCGTGATGGCGCGCGAGGCGGCGGGCGGGGAAATCCGGCTGACCAACGAGGAACTCAGCCCCCTGCTCGAGAAGTGCCGGGAACTCGGCCTCTGGGCGCTCGACGCGCCGGAGGAGGTGGGCGGCATGAACCTGCCGGCCGTGGCGCTGGTGGGCGTCAACGAGGAGCTCGGCCGCACGATCACCCCCTTCGTCTTTCCACCCGACTCGCCCAACCTGCACATGCTGCTGGCCGTCGCCGACGAGCGCCAGAAGCGGCTCTACATGGAGCCCTATGCGAGCGGCGAGGCGCATTCCGCCATCGCGATCTCCGAGCCGGGCGCGGGCGGCGACCCGGCCGGCATGGCCACCCGCGCGGTCAAGGACGGCGACCACTGGGTGATCGACGGGCGCAAGATCTGGATCAGCCGCGTCCCTTACGCCGATTTCACCATCGTCATGGCGCTGACCGACCCGGAGAAGCGCGCGCGCGGCGGCATCACCGCCTTCATCGTCGAGAAGGACACGCCGGGCTTCATCGTCGAGCGCGAAATCCCCATGCTCGGCGGCGCGCGCACCTATGAGGTCGTGTTCGAGAACTGCCGAGTCCACGAGCGCCAGGTTCTGGGCCAGGTGGGCAACGGCTTCGGCCCGATGCAGCTTCGGCTCACCGTGCGCCGGCTGCAGATCGGCGCATGGTGCGTGGGCATGGCGCGGCGCGCGCTCAAGATGCTCTGCGAACATGCGAGCCAGCGCGTGACCTTCGGCGAGCGGCTGGCCGACCGGCAGGCGATCCAGTGGTGGATCGCCGACGGGGCAACCAAGGTCCATGCCTGCTCGCTGATGGTGATGGACGCGGCCGTGAAACAGGACCGGGGCGAGGACGTGCGCACCGAAGCCTCGATGATAAAGGTCTATGCCACCGAGATGGCGACCGAGATCGTGGACCGCGCGCAGCAGGCCTTCGGCGCGATGGGCGTGACCCGGGAATTGCCGCTCCAGCTGATGGCCCAGAAGGTCCGCCTCATGCGCGTTTACGAAGGGCCGAGCGAGGTCCACCGCATGGTGATTGCGCGGCGCATGCTGCGCGCGCACGGTTGAGGAGGCGGGATCGATGCCGGACAGCGCCCGCTCCATTGCCGAACTCGGCCGCCGCATGCCGGCCGCGCCGGCGAGCCCGGCCGAGGCCCGCGCCCGCTATTTCAACACCGCCAACGCCTTCGACATGAAGCTGCCGCCCGTGCCGGACGCGGTGTTCACCGAGGAGCCGGCGCGCGCGCTCGACCCCGACGCGCCCACGGGCTTCGTTGCCTGCGACATCTCCGCGGAACTGGCCTGCGCCTTCCCCGCCACCTCGCCGCTGGTGCTGGCCCGCTATGCCCGCATCCGCGCGGGCGAGACGCTCACCGCCGACTTCAACGCGACCGGCGTGCTCGCCTATGTCATCCGCGGACGGGGCGTCGTGGCAAGCGCGGGAGAGGAACTGCGCTGGGCGGCGGGCGACCTGATGCTGCTGCCGGGCGGCGAGGCGCATCCCTGGGCGGCGGAAGAGGACGCCGTGCTCTGGCTCGTCACCAACGAGCCGCAGCTCGCCTTCGACCATGCCCGCGCGCCGGGGCCGGGCATGGCGCCGACGGACCCGGTGCATTATCCCGCCGCCGAGATCGCGGAGCAGGTGGACCTGCTGATGCGCACCGGCCGGGGCGAGGAGATCCCGGGCTCCGCGCTCATCTTCTCCGCCGAGCGCCAGGAGGCGACGCGCAACGCGCTGCCGACGCTCACCTGCGCCATGAACGCGCTGGAGCCGGGCCGGAGCCAGCGCCCGCACCGGCACAATTCGGTCGCCGTCAGCCTCATCGTGAAGGGCGAGGGCTGCTACTCGGTCGTGGACGGGCGGCGCAAGGACTGGGCGCCCTGGGCGACGACGATCACCCCGCCCGTCTCCTCGCATTCGCACCACAATGAGGGGCCCGCCCGCGCGCTCTTCCTGATCGTGCAGGACGGTGGCATCTTCTACCACGCACGCGCCATGGGGTTCGAGTTCACCGATGCTTGAGACAAGACCGCTTGCGCCGGAGATCGGCGCGGAAGTCACCGGCTTCGACATGGGCAAGCCGCTGACCGACGAGCTGTTCGAAGACATCCACGCCGCCTGGATGCGCCACAAGGTGCTGGTGTTCCCGGACCAGCCGGTGCCGGACGAGGCGCTGCTCGCCTTCGGGCGCCGCTTCGGCGAGCTCGAAGTGTTCCACCAGGACATCATCCGCTCGAAGCGCCTGCCGGAGATCTTCCGCGTCTCCAATGTCGATGAGGACGGAAACCTGATGGCGCCGGACGACCCGGTGCAGCACCAGATTTCGCTCGCCCGGCGCTGGCACACGGACAGCAGCTACCGCGAGAAGCCGTCGGTCGGCTCGCTGCTGCACGGCGTCGAGGTGACGGAAGAGGGCGGCGAGACCATGTTCGCGAACATGGCGGCCGTGCTGCGCGCGCTGCCGGAGGAGCTGCGCCGCGAGGTCGAGGGCCGCCGCGCGCGGCACGATTTCGAGAACCTGCACCGGCTGAAACCGCTCAAGCCGCTGACGGACGAGGAGCGCGCGCGCATGCCGCCGGTCTGGCAGCCGATGGTCCGCCGCCACCCGGAGACGGGCGAGGCGTCGCTCTATATCAGCCCGATCTACAACGATGCCGTCGAGGGCATGGAAGCGGAGCGCGCGGCCGGGCTGATCGACCGACTGGAGGCGTTCATCGACGACGAGCGCTTCATCTACCGCCATCGCTGGCGGCCGCACGATGTGCTGCTCTGGGACAATCGCTGCACGGTCCACCGGGTCACGCCCTACAATCCGGACCGCCGCCGCATCATGCACCGCACCACCATCGCCGGCCGGGAGCGCGTCGAAGCGGCTTAGACTGCCAACGGCCGGTAACGGACGCTCAGCGCCCCATCAGGCCTTCGAGGCGCAGGCGGAGCGCGTTCAGCTTGATGAAGCCTTCGGCGTCGCGCTGGTCGTACACCGTGTCTTCCTCGAAGGTGGCGAAGCCCTCATGGTAGATGGAGTTGGGCGACTGCCGCCCGACCGCCCAGCAGGCGCCCTTGAAGAGCTTCATCCTCACACGGCCCGCCACCCGGTCCTGACTCGCGTCGATGGCCGCCTGGAGCATGCGCCGCTCGGGCGAGAACCAGAAACCGTTATAGATGAGCTCCGCATAGCGCGGCATGAGCTCGTCCTTGAGGTGCGCCGCGCCGCGGTCGAGCACGATGCTTTCCAGCCCGCGCCGGGCCGCCAGCAGCAGCGTGCCGCCGGGCGTCTCGTAAACGCCGCGCGACTTCATGCCGACGAAGCGGTTTTCCACCAGGTCCAGCCGGCCGACGCCGTGCCGGCCGGCGATCCCGTTCAGCCGCTCCAGCAGCGCGGCCGGCGAGAGGCGCGCGCCGTCCACCGCCACCGGGTCGCCGCGCTCGAAGTCGATCTCGACATATTCGGGCTCGTCCGGCGCGGCCGCCGGCGAGACGGTGCGGGTGAACATCTCCTCGTCCGGCTCGATCCACGGGTCCTCCAGCGCGCGGCCCTCATAGGAAATGTGCAGCAGGTTGGCGTCGGTGGAGTAGGGCGGCTCGCCTCGCTTGCCGCGCGCAATCGGGATCTGGCGTGCCTCGGCGTAGGCGATCAGCCGGTTGCGCGAATTCAGGTCCCACTCGCGCCAGGGGGCGATCACGCGGATGCGCGGCTCGAGCGCGTAATAGGAGAGCTCGAAGCGGACCTGGTCGTTGCCCTTGCCGGTCGCGCCGTGCGAGACGGCGTCCGCTCCGGTCTCGCGCGCGATCTCGATCTGCCGCCGGGCGACCAGCGGGCGCGCAATGGAGGTGCCGAGCAGATATTGCCCCTCATAGAGCGCATTGGCGCGGAACATCGGGAAGACGAAGTCGCGCACGAACTCCTCGCGCAGATCGTCGACGAAAATCCGCTCCACGCCCATCGTCTCCGCCTTGGCGCGGGCGGCTTCCAGCTCCTCGCCCTGGCCGAGGTCGGCCGTGAAGGTCACGACCTCGCAGCGGTAGGTCTCCCGGAGCCAGTGCAGGATGACAGAGGTGTCGAGGCCGCCCGAATAGGCGAGCACCACCCGCTTGACCTCGTCGCTCATTGCGCCTCCTCCAGGACTGCGTGTTCCCGCGCCCGCTCCGCCTCGCGGCGTTCCCGCGCCGTTACCCGCCGGCTCGCGGACTTCAACTGCCCGCAGGCCGCTAGGATGTCGCGCCCGCGGGGGGTGCGCACCGGGCTCGTATAGCCGGCCGCCGCCAGGATGTCGGAGAAGCGCTGGACGGCCTCCGGCGTCGAGCACTCGTAGGGCGAGCCGGGCCAGGGGTTGAACGGGATGAGGTTGACCTTGGCTGGGATGCCGGCGATCAGCCGGGCGAGCGCGCGGGCCTCGGCCGGGCTGTCGTTCACGCCCGCCAGCATGACGTATTCGAAGGTGATCCGCCGGACATTGCTCGCCGTCGGGTAGCGCCGGCAGGCCGCCATCAGCTCCTTCAGCGGGTATTTGCGGTTGAGCGGCACCAGCTCGTCGCGCAGCTCGTCCGTCACCGCATGGAGCGAGACCGCGAGATTGACACCGATCTCGTCCCCGCAGCGGTCCATCGCCGGCACGACGCCGGCCGTGGAGAGCGTGATCCGGCGCTTCGAGATGGCGAGCCCGTCGCCGTCGGTCGCCACGGCCATCGCCGCCTTCACATTGTCGAAATTGTAGAGCGGCTCGCCCATGCCCATCAGCACGATGTTGGAGACATGGCGCCCGCGGTCGGTAAGCGGCGCCGCCCGCCCGGACCATTCGCCGAAAATGTCGCGCGCGTGCAGGATCTGGCCGACGATCTCGCCCGCGTCGAGATTGCGCACCAGCCGCTGGGTGCCGGTGTGGCAGAAGCGGCAGGTGAGCGTGCAGCCGATCTGCGAGGAGACGCAGAGCGTGCCGCGGTCGGCCTCGGGGATATAGACGGTCTCGATCTCGCCGCCGTCCGCCAGCCTGAGGAGCCATTTCCGGGACCCGTCGACGGAGATGCGCTCGTCGGACACGCCGGGCCGCGCCAGGGTGAAGCGCTCGGCCAGCGCGGCCCGGTCCCGCCGGGGCAGGTCGGTCATTTCGTCGAAGGTCTGCGCGCCCCGGACATAGAGCCAGCGATAGACCTGTCCCGCCCGGTAGCCGGCGAGCCCGGCTTCGCCGAGTGCCTGCGCCAGCGCGGGTCGGGGCAGGCCGACGAGCGCCGGCTTGCTGTTCAGGACCGGCACGCTTTCGTGATCGCCTTGTAGGCGGCCGTGAAGCCCTTGAGCGAGTAGCTGTCGGAAACCACCGTGCCGCGCGCCGAGGTGGCGGTGAAGACCATCGTGCTGCCGGCCTTCATCGCCTCCACCACGGGCGCGTTCTTCTTGTCCTCCACCCACGCGGAACTGTCCTGCACGAAGAAGCGGAAGTCCTGCGTCTTCTTCCTCACTTTGACCCGCGCGCGGGGCCGGCTGTTGGGCTTGAGCGGGTAGCCGACCTCGACATGGATCTCGCCCCTGAGCGACCGGCCGAGGAAATGCGCCACCTGGAAGAAGGCGGGGTCGCGGTTGATGCCCTTGGGCTTGTGGCTGGTGGGGCTGGAGGCGATGTAGCAGATCTTGTCCTTGCCCGAGCCGTACACATAGGCCGTCCAGTGGTGGTGCGTGGACAGGCGCTTGGGCTCCTGCGCCATGGCGGGAAAGGCCAGGAGCATCGACAACACGATTATCAGGCGCGCCAGCATTCTCGACAATCCGATTCAGATTTCCGCCCCGGCCGGGTGGCGAATCATAGCGCCCTTCGCACCGCCGGCCAAGAGTCGCGACGGCTCTAGCCGTCCGGTCCCTTTACCACGCCTGCATCGTGCAGATGCCCGATCTCGCCGTCCGTCAGGCCCAGTATGCCAGCCAGAATTTCGTCCGTGTGCTCGCCGAGGCGGGGAGCCGGTCGGGGCTGGCCCCGCTCCAGGCCCGCAAAGTCCAGCGGCGAGCCCGGCACCGGCCAGCTCCCCATGCCCGGCTGCTCCACATGCGCGAAGAGGGGATTGTCCCCGACCAGCGCCGGATCGGCCGCCATTTCGCGGAAGGTGCGGTACGGACCCCAGAGCACCCCGCCCGCGTCGAACGCCTCGGCGATCCGGGCGAACGGGCGCGCCGCGATCCAGGGTTCGACCGCTGCGGCGATCTCCTCGCGCAGGCGCCAGCGGTCCGCCTCGTCGCCCAGGTCCGCATCGTGCTCGGCCTCGATCCGGCTGAAGGCGGGGCCGAGGCCGGCCGCCTCGGCAATGCCCCGCAGGTTGCGGGAGGTGAACAGGCAGACCATGACGTCGCGTCCGTCGGCGGTGCGGAAATCGCGCCCGAAGGTGCCGTATATGTGGTTGCCGACCCGCGGCCGGTCCTCTCCGTTGACCGCCGCCTCGCCGACATAGCCGAGCGTCGCGGTGGCCCAGAGCGCGACGTCGAGAAGCGGCAGGCGGATGAACTGCCCCTCGCCCGTGCGCGTCCGCCGGCGCTCGGCCGCGAGCAGGCCGGCGGCGGCGGTCATGCCGGTCGCGATGTCCCAGGCGGGGAGGACGTTGTTGACTGGCCCCTCCCGGCCTTCCGGCCCGGTGACATAGGGGAAGCCGACCGAGGCGTTGACGGTATAGTCCACCTGCGGGGCGCCCGTGCGCGCGCCGGTCACGTTCAGCAGGATGAGGTCGGGACGCAGCGCGGACAGCGCCTCGTAGCCGGTCCAGCCCCGCGCCGGCAGGTTGGTGAGGAAGATGCCGCCCTCCGGCCCCGGCGCGGCGATGAGGGCCTGCACCAGTTCGCGCCCGCGCGGGCTGCGGATATCGACACGGAAGGACCGCTTGCCCTTGTTGAGGCCGGCCCAGTAGATGCTGTCGCCCTTGTCGGTGACCGGCCAGCGCCGGTAGTCGAGCCCGCCTTCGAGCGCATCGAAGCGGATCACGTCGGCGCCGAGCTGGCCGAGCGCCATGCCGCCGAGCGGCGCGGCGACGAAGGCGGAGCCCTCCACGATGCGCAGGCCTTCCAGCAGGTCGTACATGCTTCTCCCCTCCGGGCGACGGGCGTGGGACGGCGGAACCGATATATCGACAGGGGCGGAAAGGGAAGCGGGAAGGACCCGGCGGAGCTACAGCAATTTGACCAGCGCGACGATCAATCCACCCTGGGCGATCATCGCGCCGAACATCCATTTCAGCAGGTCGGCCTTGACCGCCGCGATGTCGGCCTTCAGCCCGCCCTCGACCTTCGCAATATCGGCCTTGAGTCCGGCCTCGACCTTTGCGATGTCGGCCTTGAGCCCGGCCTCGACCTTTGCGATGTCGGCCTTGAGCGCGGCCTCGACCTTCGCGACATCCCCCCTGACCGCTTCTATGTCGGCCTTGGTCGCCAGGTTGCCGTTGAGCAGGGCGACATGCTCTTCGGCCAGGGTCTCGGCCTGCTTCTCGGTGAAGCCGCTGTCCGTCAGGCGCTTGACGAAACGGTGGGTGTCGAAGGCGATGGCTTCGGTCATGGGCCGGGAGCATAGGAATGCGGGCGCCCCGGGGCAAGGGCCGGGGCCGGCCCGCATCCGGCTCGCCCGGCGCCCCGGCGGTCGAGAAGAAACGCCCCGGAAGCCTGCGCCTCCGGGGCGTCGCGTCACGGCGCCGGACGGTCAGGCCGCGGGTTCGAAACGAACGAGTTCGTAGTGGTAGCTGTTGCCTTTTTTGGTTCCTTCCGGCGCCCGGGAATGAATCACGCTGTTTCGGACCTCGGGCGAATAGTAGAAGTCGAAGCGCGCCCCCTTTTGCCTGCAAATCACGTGGTAGGTGTCGAAACTGCCCGCGGGGACCGTGACATTGGCCGTTCCGACCACCTCGCAGGACCTTTCGCCGGTCCATTCGTTCCCCTTGTCGCTCCGGCCGCTATATTTCCAGCTTTCCGTATTGCCGACCGCGAGCGGGAAAATACTGCCGCTTCGCTCCGCCTGCTGCGTTCCGCTGCCGCCGCCGGTGCAATTGCTGAACTCGGTGACCGGTCCGAAACCGGAAATGTCGGCCGTATAACGACAACCCGAAGAGACCTGCACGCTCACCATGGGCCCGTCCACCGCCACGACTTCCCGCACATCTTCCGTGCCGTCCATCGTCTTCCAGACCCAACTCTCGCCGACGACATAGGTCCGGGTTTCGCCGGGCGGCAATTCGGCCTTGGCGGGCATGGTTTCGACCTTGACGGCGGGCGTCCACACGGCCTTGGCGGGCGCTTTCGGCCCCTCTTCGGTCGTGCAGCCGGCGAGCGCGAGCGCGAGGGCGGCGGCCGGAAGGACGAGAGCGTGTGTTCGTACGGCGGGCAGAGGCATCGGAATTTTCCTTTCTCGGTGTGTTCGCAAGACGCGGTATTGGTTATCCGGAGGCGCGCCTTCGGGGCTTCGCGCGCTTCCTTTGCGAATGAGGAGCCGTCAGGCGCCGGGCTCGAAGCGGATGAGCTCGCGGTGGTAGCTGCTGCTCTTCTTGCCCGGCAGCGGCGCCTTGGAGGATATGACCGAGATCCCCAGTTCGGGCGAGAACCAGCGGTCGTAGCGCGCCGAGCCGTCCGTGCAGATCACATGATAGGTGTCGAAATTGCCCGCCGGAGCGGTGACATTGGCCGTTCCCGCCACTTCGCAGCTCCTCGTGCCGGACCAGGTGTTGCCCTTGTCGTTCCGGCCGCTGTATTGCCAGCTCTCGGCGTTGCCCACGGCAAGCGGGAACAGGCCGCCGCTGTGCTTCTCTATTTTGCGGGAACCGGCGCTTCCCGAACAGTCGCGCCAGCTCAGCGCGGGCGAGTAGCTGGACAGGTCGGTCACGACCATGCAACCCGCTGAGTTGTGGACCTCCGCGATGGAGCCGTCCAGTTTCACGGTTTCCCAGGACAATTCCTTGCCGTCCAGTTGCTTCCAGACGGACCTGTCGCCGACCGCGAACCCCTTGCGAACGCCCGGCGGCAGCTCGGCCTTGGCGGGCGCGGTCTCCACCTCGGCGGCGGGGGTCCATACGGCCTTCTGCGCCTTCGCCGGCGCTTCGGGCCCGCCTTCGGTCTGGCATCCGGCGAGCGCGAGCGCGAGGGCCGCGGCGGGGAGGACGACAGCGCATTGGCGCAAGGTGGAAAGGGTCATCGGATGTGCCTCATGTCGTTGCGTATGGAAGATGCGGGAGGGACGGCGCCGGACGCCGCGGCGAGGCCGACCGGCAGCCTGCGCGAGCGGACTCCGTTATCGGGCGGAGACGCCGAAAGGGTGGACATGCGCGTTTCCTTTCCTGCTCCGGGGCGCGGCCCGTCCGGGTGTCGCCGTGCCGGGCGACAGTAATGAAGATACATTTTGACAGCCACACGGTCAATTTCCGGCTGACGCTCTGACATAAGATCGTTCAATTGCAGTCGCCCGGCGCAGCGGCCGGCATGGTCCAGGACGGATCGGGACCGGCTGCGAAGCTCGCGCCGCAAGCGGCCGCGCCTTGTCTCCCGCCCCGGCCCCCGCTTCGCCTCCCGCCCCCGCGCTGCTGCGCCTGCTACAAGTCGAGCGGCAACAAGCGGACCGCGCGCATAATCGTCGCTCGTCCGGCGGCAGGCGCACGCGGAGCGCACCGGAATGTCCGTGGCCGGTCCAATGCGGAAATGGCAGAGATATTGACAGTCTAATATGCGCCAGTTCAGACAGTCGTCTATAACCGAAAAAATCTTTTCATAGCAACAGGTTATAGCGGATGACTCGATTGTCATTTTGTGCGAATTGTCTGGATTCCGGTACCGATAAAACCGTTGGAACGCTTGGGGTACGGAAAGTTGGAGAGGCCGCCGCCAGCTCACTCCCGCATCTACGGTCACTTCTGCGAACGGATTCAGCAGGGTCGAATCGAAACCGGGGAACAGCTTCCCACAGAAGCCGATATTGCGGTCATGTTCGGCGTCAGCCGGGCGACGGTGCAATTTGCCATGTCCCGGCTGGCCTGGGAGGGCTGGATCGAGCGGTTTCCGGGCAGAGGCACCTTCGCCAGCGCGGCTCGTTCCGGCGGCGGGCGGGCGGCGGCCGCGGATTTCAGCGTCGATATGCACAGCCTGCCGGTGTCCGGCAACGGGGCCGCGCCGGGGGAGGACGACGTCACTTACCGGCTGATGGCGTTCGGTCGGAAGAAAGCGCCGTCCGGTGTGTCGAGAGCGCTGAATATCGAGTCGGACGAACCGGTTTTCGTGCTGGAAAGGCTGCGGTTTATCGGGGAAGAGGCCGTGGAGGCGGAGAGCTGCTTCTTTCCTCCGGACGTGCTGCCCAAATTCGACACGTCGGCCCTGGACCGGGCGCCTACCGAGACGCTTCTGGTCGAGGAGAATCTCGGCTTCAGGATCGGTCGGGTCGAAACTACGATTCGGCCCGCCGATGCCGATTCCAGCGAGGCGAGGCTGTTGAACGCCGAAGGCGGCCGGGCGCTGCTCATGCTCTCGCAAAAGCATTTTTCCGAGGGCGACAGGCCGGTCGTCTACACCGACCGCATTTGCGTTTCGCCCATCGGCTTCAGCTACAGGATGCAGGTCTCCGGATAGGGGCCCGCACCCCCTTTGTCACCCCGGACCCCGATCCGGGGCTGCCGCAGCGGCCGCGCTGGACCCCGGCCTCCCCGCTCGGAGGCAGGGACAGGCTCGGGCCGGGGCGACAATGAGGAAGGCCGGCCTGCCTGTATAGTTTTCCACAGGCGAAAGCCGGTTTGTTCGCATATATGGATATAATTATCCGCAAAGGGCTTGCATTCTAGGAAATTATGCTACAATAGCTCCCAGGGCAGCGGTGTCCATGGGTCCGCTTCCCGTCTCCGGCCCGGCGCCGGAACGACCCCCATTCGACGCACAGGCGAGGTGCGCCCGGCATCCCGCCGCGCGCGCGGGCGCGCGGGCAATCAGCCGCGCGAACCGCGCCGCCGCGATACGCCCGCGCCCGCACGCAGGCGCGCACGCGATACGCGCGAAACAGGGCCGCTCCCCGCCGGACCGCAACCATAGCTGTCACCCCGGCCTCCGAGCCGGGGCGAACGCCAGCGGAACGAAAGGAGCCGCACCCCATGCCCATCATCGACCCCGCCATCGCCCTCTCCACTCGCCAGGAAGCCTTCTGCCGCCACTATGCCGTCTCCGGCAATGCCGCCGGCGCCGCAAGGCAGGCCGGCTATGCGGAGCGCTCCGCCCGCCAGACCGGCTGCGCCCTGCTGGAGCGGCCTTATACCAGCGGTTGAGGTTTGAGACTCATTGAGGGGATTCCCAAGGAGATCGACTTCTGACTCAATGCCGATCCAGCGATTGGAGTATCGGTATGAGGGCAGGGATCCCATTGAGGGAGGATTTCGATGCGGCGCAG
>JAJDYL010000021.1 GCA_022825195.1 Alphaproteobacteria bacterium | reverse complement strand
GGAAGGCGGAACGGTCCGCCAGACGGCGCCGCCCGTCGAACTCTACGAGCGTCCGGCCGACCGCTTCGTCGCGGGCTTCATCGGTGCCGTAAACCTGATTGCCGGCACCGGCCGCCAAGTCGGCAACGGGAGCTTCGAGATTGACGCGCCAGGGCTCGGCGTGCGCCTGCGAGGGGCGGAAGCGCCCGGCCTCCAAAGCGGGTGTGCCGTCTGGCTGGCGGTCCGACCGGAGAAGATCGCGATCACCCGACCCGGGGACGAGCCTTCCGGGGCGGCCGCAGCCAACCGGCTTGCGGGAACGGTGGAGGAAGTGAGCTACCGCGGCGGGTTGTCGATCTACTGCATCCGCGTCGGTCCCAGTCCCGAGGGAACGGTCAGGGTCGCGCGTCCGAACGCCGGCAGCGCGCTCGTGCAGCCTTTCACCGTCGGCGACCGGGCGGTGCTCACCTGGCCGGCGGAGGCTGGAACGGTGCTCGTGTCGTGACCCCAAACAGTCCCCCGACACGAGTCGATCCTGCCATCGGTCGCGACAGTCGACCCATGCAGACTACGGTAATCGCGGCGTCGGCGATGACGTCCAACGGCAAGATCGCCGCGCCCTGGCGGCACTTTCCGGGGTGGTTGGGAAGCTATTCAGCCGCCGGCCATGGGACGGGGTGCGAACGGGTCCGGCGCGGGCCGGCAACAGAGTCGCGGAACCGGCCCGATCCTTTCCCATAATGCGCCTTGCGCGAGTTTCGCGCGCCGGGCACAACCCTTAGCGTAAGATTCTGTCCCCTACCGGAATCGACCTTTTGTGACTATTCCAGAAGAAACCCCGGCCGTTGGAACGGCCGGGGCGCGTTGGAGTTGAAAGTGGGTGTGGAAGCAGGCGTGTCAGCCCCGCCTGATACGTGGCTTCCCTTTCGTCGGCCTGTTTGTGTTGATGTGAATATGCGGCCTGATACGCGGACCGCCCTTTGCCTGTTGCAACACGCGATGCTCAAGCTCAGGGGCGGGTTCCACGGAAAGCCATTCCTCACACTTCGGGTCCATGATGTCCCACGGGTCAGTGGGATCACACAGCTTTGCGTGCGCTGGCGCGGCCGCGAGTGCGGAAACCGCAAGTGCGAATAGCAGGGTTTTCATGTTGAGCTCCCCGTTCAAGTTGAGAGCAAATTCTAACCCGTTGAATCTCCCAACGGAACCCAATCGTTACAAATGCGCAAGAATCCGCGCGCTATTGTGACTGCTCGCTTCTAACCTCCCCGTTTTGCGCGGTTATAGCTATCCATAGTTTTTTGTATAAAATCTGCCTCCATTTGAATAAAATATTTTCCACTTGGATTCACTACCATTCCTCGTGTCATACAAGATAATGTCTTGCTCTTGTCACTCCAAAGCTTGGACCTATGTGTGGGGCCTGATCGACCGAGTCAGGGGACAGCCTTCTTCATAGGCTATATCATGCCCTCCCGTGGGTAATCTGGTATATAATCCCCATTGTCTTCATAACCTCAATCCTTATCTAGGCACTTACCTTCGATTTCCTTAATTAATGCAAGCGCTGCCCGCCCACGTCGTTGCCATGCCTTCATGGCAATTCTTGAAGATAGCTTGCCGCCTGTCTTTTCTGCGGTTGCTTTCAACTTAGCCATATTCTTAGCGCTGGCGATATATTCCAATCTTACATCATTATCTATTGCCACCATACATTCGGATGCCGTGTGCGCCGTCGCATTCATGGCAACAAGCGTCATGGCGGCAGCGACAAGCAGCGTTTTCATTCCAATTCCACTTCGACCTTGCGCGTGTCCGTCAGGCGAATTTCAGGACGGCAGCAGCCAATGCGATCATGCTGAAGATCGCAAGCAGCATCGCCCGGACGCGCCGCGCCAATTCCTTGAACAGCCGCTCGAAGCCGGCTTCGGTTTCAGCCTGCACGGTTAGACCGGCGGCAGGCGGGAGAGAATGATCGCCGTTGCGACGCCGAGTCCTGCCAGCAGCAGCGCCACGACGGTGAAGGCCGCGCCCCAAAGCCTGGTGTCGCGCTTCGCCATGTCTTCGGCGAGCCGGGCAATGTCGGTCTTGTATTCCGCCTGCATGGTCTTCATGCGCTCCTCCAGGCGGGCGATCCGCTCGGAGAGTTCATGCGGCGTCGGACCGTCCGTCATGGCGCGATGTTCGCACAGGCGACAGCGGCCGGGCAAGCGCCAGGACAGCGAAAATCGCCCGTGAGTGCGTTTGCTGGCCGCTTGCGGCGGCAATCCGCGAAGCGGTCCCGGTGTGAGCGCGTAATGGCCCTTATGAGAAAAACCCGCCCCGGACGCCGCCGGACGGCCTTCCCGCCTCAGAGGTGGGCCAAGGCTCGCCGGCGGGCGAGCCGAGGCCGGCAGCGGCGAGCGTAACAGCCAGGCACATCGTCTCGGTCTCGCTCAGGGTCGCGGCGACGGGCCGGGCAGGGAGGCCGACCGTCATCACCACGCTTTGCAGGCGGCGCGGGCCGACGCGGCCGGGGCGAGGCAGCGGGGAACCCGTCGGAGGCCGGTCCGGTGAAGACCCGCAAGACCATGCGTTAGCCCATGTCGGAGACCGCGAGGTCGAGGCGGGGGCAGAGCGGGTCGGGCAAGCGATCGCTGCGATAATCGGCATGGATGAACCGGAAGCGGCGGCTCCTCCTTCATAATGGCAAGAGACTGTGCCGGAGATGTCGTCATCGATGCGCAGGGTGTCGGGTCAAGCTCGACCGGCTTGCGTTGATTGACGCGGAAAGCCATATCGGTCAGACGATCTATCCGCTCTGTGAAATCGCGTTTTGGCTTCCCGCACTTTTCGCACGGCTGCTGCAAGACTCGGCGGCGGCGCCCACCCGCCATCGCTCGCATTAGACACTGTCGCCGGGAATGTTGCCAGCACGATGACCGTATTGACGCTCATATCACACGACTGCCCGATTGCGTCGATCGCCCGGTCTCGCGGCATGGCGGTGATCACGCGCAATGTCCGGGATTTCGAGGGCGTCGGGATCGAGGTCGTCGATCCCTGGGCGGCGGAATGAGCGGTGTGATCGGCACCTTGGCGTACATCCGATCCGTCGCGAACACGGCATCGCTGCATGGCAGCGTTCGGGCCGATAGAGCGGAAATGAGCGAACCCCGGAAACGGAAACCGGACGCCGCACGAAGAATGGACCGGCCGGTGCCCCACCGGACAGCACCCCTTCCCGCCGTCCTGCGTTTCCATTGACCTTGAGGTCGGCAGGGACGGCCGCATTTGTATCGGGTCTTACAAGGGATGCTTGGCGTTCTCTAATTGTGCGGGAAGTTCGGGCGGTCGGGGCCGTAATGCTCCGCCAGATAGTCGAGGATCACCGTGAGGACGCCCTCCTCTATCGGCTCCATCTCCTGCTCCTCGACCATCCACACCATGAGCTCGTCCCATTGCTCGCGCGTCAGCCCCTGCTGCACGACGATCCGCTCCGAGTGGCAGGGCGTGCAGGCATCGAAGGTCTCGGACGCGCCGGGCCCGCTGACCATCTGGCCGAAATCCTCCGGCTCCACCGGCCCGGAAACCGCCGGAGCCGCCGGCGTCACCGGCCCGAAAGCGGCCGGGCTGTCGTCCATTCCGTTCAGGAAGGCGATGACATCGGCGCGGTCCCGCTCGCGCTTCAGGCCGGCGAAGCTCATGGAGCCGCCCTTCACCAGCGCGCGCGGTCTGGTCAGATAGGCGTCGAGGCGCTCCGGCGTCCAGCTGCCGCCGAACGCCGTCATCGCCTTCGAATAGCGGAAGCCCGTCCTCGCCCCCACGGGCGCGCCGACAATGCCCCAGAGATTGGGTCCGATCTTCTTGCGTCCGCCCTTCCCGGCCGTGTGGCAGGCGGCGCATTTGCGGAAGACCTTCTTGCCGCGCACGGGATCGGCCGCGGCGAGCCGCGCCTCCAGGTCGGCCGCGCCGGCGGGCGCTGCCGCTGCGCAGGCAAGCAGCAGCGCCGCCGCGATGACGATGCGCATCGGCCCGCGGTCAGGCTACGCGCAGCGCCACCCGGTGCATGGTGTTGTTGAGATAGCCCTTCGGGTTCCAGTCGATGGCGAAGGGCTGCATCTCGCCGGCGCTGTCGGTCGCCCGCGCCCAGACCTCGTAATATCCGGCCTCGGGGAAGGCGATGCTGCGCCGCCAGTTCTGCCAGGCGCCGGGATTGACCGGCCCGTCCAGCTCGGCAGCCATCCAGCTCTTGCCGAAGTCGATGGAGAGATCGACGGTGGAAACCGTGCGGTCGCCCGACCAGGCATGGCCGCGCACCTCGACCTCCCGGGCCGCGCCGGCGCCGTTCTCCGGCAATGTCACCAGGGACTTCACCGGCATGCGCTCGATGATCTCGAAGTCCTCCGTCGGCACCTTGTCGCCCGGAGCAACGGAATAGCGCGGCACCCGGTAGGACTTGCCGGTCATCTTCGGCCCGTCATGCACGATGTCGCGAAGCTGGATGCGCCTCAGCCATTTCTGCGAGCATGACCCCGGCCAGCCCGGCACCACCAGGCGGAGCGGCGCGCCGTTCTGCCGGTGCAGCGGCCCGCCGTTCATCGCAAACGCGATGAGCACATTGTCGGTCATGGCCTTGGCGACCGGCACGCCGCGCGAGATCGGCAGCTTGCCCTCCTTGCCGGAGAGATGGGTGTCGGCGCCGTAATGCGCGGTATAGACCGCGCCCGGTTTGACGCCGGCCTTTTTCAGCACGTCGGCGAGCCTGACGCCGGTCCATTCCGAGCAGCCGACCGCGCCCACGGTCCACTGGTTGCCCCGCGCGGGCGGGTCGAAGAAGGCCCGGCCGTTGCCGCCGCATTCGATGGTAAGCGCCATCGTCACCACCTCGAACCCGGCCTGCAGGTCCGCAATGGACAGGTCCATCGGATTGTCCACCAGCCCGTCCACGGCGAGCGTCCAGCCTTCGGCGTCGGCGTCTTCCGGCGGCAGGCCGTTATTGCGGATGAAATGCCTTGCGGTGGGCGTGATCGCGTCGTCGAGCAGGTGCGCCGGCGTCTCGGCATTGATCGGCCGGTCGTTCAGCAGCGTCAGCCCGTCCTTGCCGACCAGCACGTCCTCGGAGGCGAAGGCGGCCGGCACCAGCCCGCGCGGCATGTTGGCGTAGAACGGGATCGTCATGCCGAGCAGCCCGCCCGCGGCCGCCAGCCCGGCGCCGGCGAAGAAGCCGCGCCGGCTCACTCCCGGCGCCGGCTCGAAAAATTGCCGGCGCGCTTCTTCCGGGTTTTCCGCGAACCAGGCGTAGAGCCCCTTGGTGTCTTGCGTGTCTTTCGGCATGTCTTCCTCCCTTGTCGTTCGCCGATACCCTTTCGTCGAGACGTGCCGCCTCGTTCCGTTCTCGATTCTGTGCCGTCCCGAATCGCTGTCAACGCAGAAGGCATATGGTGCCTGGTCAAGGTGAGCATTGGTAAACTTATCACCATAAGGAGATGTCGGGTTCGGTGGACGGGCTGGAGCGCGTCGTCAGCGGCTTTGCATGCTTGTCGGCAGCTGTTGACCGCACCGAACAACATGATGCCTGAGGTGTCAAATCGCAGCCGCCGCCATTATGACTCTCTTCCTCGTGACGGGGATTGTTCGCCCGCTGCCTCGTCACAGCATGCGGATGTCTCATGCCAACGGTCTCGATTTGGGACTCGTGTCTTCATCTCGTCATGCCCGGACTTGTTCCATTGCTGCCCGGTTTGGATTTTGCGGACAGGGCGCATGGCCTGGATTCGACCGGATTTTGATCGGTTCGGTGGGATCGAG
>JAJDYL010000233.1 GCA_022825195.1 Alphaproteobacteria bacterium | reverse complement strand
CTTGGACGCCAGTAGAATCAATGCCATGCAACCCGTCCACAAAAATAAACCGGACAGCAGTGGACTTGTTCCGGGCATCCATGCGGCCGCCCGGCCCGGCCGAAACGGTTGAGAGAGATGCCCGGAACCAGTCCGGGCATGCCGTCGATGTCATGGACGAATTCGGCCTGGAATACGCCGAGCTTCAATTCGTGGGAGCCAAGGAGGTCGGCGACCACACGAAGCGGGAAATCGCGGAGATCGACGGATTGCTGCGCGACCGCGGCAAATCGGTCCCGTGCCTCTCGCGCCATGTCTTTGCCGGGCTGACCAGCGCCAACCGGCCGGGCGACAGGTCGCACCGCAGGCACATGGACGCCCTGAGGCGCGTCATCGAGATGGCGCATGTCGTGGGCGCGCCGCTGGTGCGCATCATGACGCAGAAAAAGGAGCAGATCCTCTGGGGGCGCAACGGCGCCGAAACCTGGAACGTCGCCCACGGCGCCTGGAGTTCCATGCCTCCGATGATCGCGCCCGCGGTGGAGCTGGCGAGGGCCGAGGGCGTGACCCTGGCCGTCGAGACCGGCAACGGGACCATGGTCAACTCGAACCATACGGCCCGCATGCTGATCGACGAGCTGGACGCAAAGGATGCGCTCAAGGTCCTGTGGGACCCCGGCAACAATTGCTGGTGCCACGAGCGCGCCTATCCGGACGGCTACGAGGTGGTGCGGGACGGGTATATCGGCCATATCCACATCAAGGACGTGAAGGTGGATACGCCGCGCGCGACCCTGGAAGTGCGGCGGATGGGGGAAGGCCAGCTGGCGGACCAATTCCGGCCCATGGCCGATGCGCTCCGCGCCGACAATTATGACGGCGTGGTCTCCTTCGAGAGCGTCTATCATCCGGGAAACGGCGATTTCGAAGCGGGTTTCCGCCTGTGTATCGACCGGTTCAAGGAGCTGTTCGGATAGCCGGCCCCGGTCCGCCGGAAGAGGCGCCGCCGGACGAAGGCGTCCGGTTGCCGACCGGCTTATCGGTCTGTAACATACGGCGCATTCCGCGTTCTGCGGGTTTCTCGTGGGCTAAGCGTAGTCGGGGACGCATGGGGACACGGCAGTATAAAGCGCGGCAATGCAGAGAACTCGAACGGGAGAACAGAAACCCATGAGACTCAAAACGACATTGGTTGCCGCTGCTGCGGCCGCGGCGTTCTCCGTCGGGGCCCACGGGGCGACGCTGGATGACGTGAAAGCCAAGGGCTTCATCCAGTGCGGCGTTTCCACCGGCCTCGCCGGCTTCGCGTTCACGGACTCCGACGGCAACTGGGACGGGTTCGATGTCGTCTTCTGCCGGGCGACGGCCGCGGCCGTGTTCGGCGACCCGAATGCGATCAAGTTCACGCCGACGACCGGCAAGACCCGTTTCACGGCGCTCGCGTCCGGCGAAATCGACGTCCTCTACCGCAACACGACCTGGACGCTGAGCCGGGACGTCGACCTGAAATTCTCGTTCCTGGGCGTCAACTACTATGACGGCCAGGGCTTCATGATCCGCAAGGACATGGGCGTCATGTCCGCTTCCGAGCTGGACGGGGCGACCGTCTGCATCCAGACCGGCACCACCACCGAGCTCAACCTGGCCGACTTCTTCCGCGCCAACAACATGAGCTACGAGCCGGTGCCGATCGAGACCAACGCCGAGGCGCAGCAGAAATATCTGGCGAACGCCTGCGACGTGTACACCACGGACGCTTCGGGCCTCGCCGCGACCCGCGCCACCTTCGAGGATCCCGACAACCACATCATCCTGCCGGAGATCATCTCGAAGGAGCCGCTCGGCCCGCTGGTCCGCCACGGCGACAACGCCTGGGGCGACATCGTGCGCTGGGTGCTGAACGCGCTCATCATCGCCGAGGAGAAGGGCATCACGGCGGCGAACGTGGACAGCATGGCCTCCGCCGACACCAAGGACCCCGAAATCAAGCGGCTGCTTGGCGTCGAAGGCAATTACGGCGAGATGCTGGGCCTCTCCGCCGACTGGGCCGTCCACGCCATCAAGACCGGCGGCAACTATGGCGAGATCTTCGAGAAGCACATCGGAGAGAACACCGCCATCGGCCTCGCACGCGGGCTGAACCAGCTCTGGACCAAGGGCGGCATTCTCTACGCCCCGCCGTTCCGGTAAGCACTATGCGAACGAGGGCGCTTCCCGAGGGAGGCGCCCTCTCTTCGTTCGGGGGCCGCGGCAGGGCGATGCCGGCGGCCGGTCCAACGGGGGAGCTGTGACGCCATGTCCACGACAGGGCAGCCACACGCGGAACCGTTTCGCGTAAGCCAGCTTCTCTACGACACCAGATATCGTTCCTATACGATCCAGATCTTTGCGCTGGCCGTCATCATGCTGGCGTTCGCATGGGCGATAGACAACGCCGTGCGGAACCTCGAGGCGCTCGGCAAGGACATCGACTTCGGTTTCATCTTCGAAACCTCCGCCTACGACATCAACCAGCATCTGCTCGAGTACGATTCGACGTCCACGCACGGGCGCGCCGCCCTGGTCGGCATCATCAACACCATCCTCGTCGCGATCATGGGTTGCATCACCGCAACCGCCATCGGCGTGCTCGCGGGCATCCTCCGGCTGTCCCGGAACTGGATCGTCGCGCGCCTGATGACGGTCTATATCGAGACCGTCCGCAACATCCCGGTCCTGATCTGGATCCTGTTCACGGTCGCCATCGTCAACGAAGTCCTGCCGGGCGTGAGGTCCTTCCGGGGCGAGGATGCGCTGACCGGCCTGTTCTTCGACAGCGTGTTCATCACCAACCGGGGGTTCTACATCCCGGCCCCGGTCTTCGAGGCGGGTTCGGCCGCGGTGGTGGCGGTGCTGCTGCTGTCGATCGCCGCCGCCTGGTATTTCGGCCGCTGGGCCAGGGCCCGGCAGGCCGCGACCGGCCGGATATTGCCGGTGTTCCGGGTCCGGCTCGCCATTCTCGTCGCGCCGGTCCTGGTGGCGTTCTTCGCCCTCGGCTCGCCCATCTCGCTGGAAATTCCCGCCCTCAGGGGTTTCAACTTCAAGGGCGGGATCTACATGCGGGACAGCCTGATCGGCCTGTGGCTGGCGCTCTCGGTCTATACCGGCGCCTTCATCGCCGAGATCGTGCGCGCCGGCATCCTCGCGATCAGCAAGGGACAGACGGAAGCGGCCTATGCGCTCGGCCTCCGGCCCGGCCGGACCATGAGCCTCGTCGTGCTGCCGCAGGCGCTGCGCGTCATCGTGCCGCCGCTCATCAGCCAGTTCCTCAACCTCACCAAGAACTCCTCGCTCGCCATCGCGGTCGGATACATGGACGCGACCGGCACGCTCGGCGGCATCACGCTGAACCAGACGGGCCGCGAGATGGAGTGCATCCTGCTGCTGATGGCGTTCTACCTGGCGGCCTCGCTGACGATTTCCGCGGCCATGAACGCCTACAACAGAAGCGTCAGGCTGAAGGAGCGCTGAGGTGGCCGGCGAGAAACCCGTCGCGTTCGTCGCCGAGCGGCAGATCCCGCCCTCGCCGCCGCCGGTCCGGACGGGCGGCGCGCTGGGCTGGGCCCGCGACAACCTGTTCTCCGGCGTCTTCAACACGGTCGCGACCCTGCTGTCGCTGGCCTTCGTCGCCTACATCCTCGCCATGGTCGTGCCCTGGCTGTTCCTGGATTCGGTCTGGAACGCCTCCTCCTTGCAGGGATGCCGCGAAGTGGACGACGGCGCCTGCCTCGCGGTCATCAACGAACGCTTCCTGCAGTTCGTGTTCGGGTTCTACCCGGAGGAGCTGCGCTGGCGGCCGATCCTGGCTTTCGTGCTGCTGTTCGTCGCGATCTGGCCCGCGCTGTTCAGTTCCGCCCCGCGCAAGCTGCTCATCTTCAGCGCGCTCTACCCGCTTCTCGCCTACTGGCTGATCTGGGGCGGCTCGTTCTGGGGGCCGGTAGGCGCCGTCGTAGGCATCGCCATCGGCTGGGCCTGCATCCGCTTCCTGCCGCCGCTTGTGCGGGGGAGGCTGGACGAAGGGCTCGCCTTCCTGGCGGCCGTCGGCGCGGGGATCCTCGCCACGGCGCTCTGGTGGCTGTTCGGCGTCACCGCGTTCGACGGCGCGTTGAGCAGCGTGGTGGCAATCGGCCTCGAGCCGGTGGAGTCCGCGAGGCTCGGCGGCTTCCTGCTGTCCACCATCATCGGCGTGTCCGGCATTGCGGGCTCGCTGCCCATCGGCATCGTGCTGGCGCTCGGGCGGCGGTCCCACCTCATCCTCATCAAGGCGGTCTGCGTCGGCTTCATCGAGTTCATCCGCGGCGTACCGCTGATTACGCTCCTGTTCGTCGCCTGGCTGCTGCTCTCCTACTTCCTGCCGCCCGGCACGGAGTTCGACCTCATCCTGCGCGTCGTCATCATGGTGACCGCCTTCGCCTCGGCCTACATGGCGGAGGTCATCCGCGGCGGGCTCGCGGCGCTGCCCGCGGGACAGTACGAGGCCGCCGACTCGCTCGGGCTGGACTACTGGAAATCCATGCGCCTCATCATCCTGCCGCAGGCGCTCAAGATCTCCATTCCCGGGATCGTCAACACCTTCATCGGCCTGTTCAAGGACACGACCCTGGTCATCATCATCGGGCTGCTCGACCCGGTGGGCCTGCTGCAGCCGATCCGGGCCGACCAGAACTGGAACGGCATCGTGTGGGAGCTCTACGGCTTCATCGCGCTGTTCTTCTTCATCTTCTGTTTCGCCATGTCGCGCTACTCCATGTATCTGGAGCGCAATCTCGATGTCGGACACCGATAGGGAAGGGCCGGGCGCATGAACGCTTCCGCAACCGGACGGGACGATGAACGCCACGCCATGACGGCGTCGGGCGAGACCGCCATCGAAATCACCGGCATGAACAAGTGGTTCGGCGAGTTCCATGTCCTGCGCGACATAAACCTGACGGTCTATCGCGGGGAGCGGATCGTCGTTTGCGGGCCGTCCGGCTCCGGCAAGTCCACGCTCATCCGCTGCATCAACGCGCTGGAGGGCCACCAGGCCGGCACGATCACCGTCGAAGGCACGGAACTGTCTTCCGACATCAAGAACATCGACCGGATCCGCTCCGAAGTCGGCATGTGCTTCCAGCATTTCAACCTCTTCCCCCACCTGTCGGTGCTCGAAAACTGCACGCTCGCGCCCATCTGGGTCCGGCGCGAACCGAAGAAGGAAGCGGAGGACCGGGCGCACTACTTCCTGGAGCGCGTGAAAATCGGCGACCAGGCGCTGAAATATCCGGGGCAGCTCTCCGGCGGCCAGCAGCAGCGCGTTGCGATCGCGCGCTCGCTCTGCATGCAGCCGCGCATCATGCTGTTCGACGAGCCGACCTCGGCCCTCGACCCGGAAATGATAAAGGAAGTGCTCGACGTGATGGTCGATCTGGCCGAAAGCGGCATGACCATGCTGGTCGTCTCGCACGAGATGGGCTTCGCGCGCCAGGTCGCCCACCGCATCATCTTCATGGACGAAGGCCAGATCGTGGAGCAGAACGAGCCGGAGGCCTTCTTCAACAACCCGCAGTCCGAGCGGACGAAACTGTTCCTCAGCCAGATCCTGTCCCATTGACCCGCGCCGACGGCGAGCCGGGCGACGGGGAGCGCCCCTATATCCTCTATGGCGTGGAGGCTTCCCCCTACACCGTCAAGCTCCGGGCCGCGCTTCGCTACCGCCGGCTGTCCTATCGCTGGGTCTGCCGCTCCGTGCGGATGTATGAGCCGCTCGCGCATGTGCGCCCGCAATTGATGCCGGTGCTCCGGTTTCCCGACGGCGGACTCCGGACCGACAGCACGCCCATCCTGGAGGAGCTGGAAGAGCGCCACGGGGCCTGCCGCTCGCTGCTGCCGGAGCGCCCGCGCGACCGCTTCCTCGCCCGGTTGATCGAGGACATGGCCGACGAATGGCTGACCAAATGCCTGTTCTTCTACCGCTTCAACACGCCGGAAGACGGCGAATTCGCGGCGCGCTGGGTGATGGACGATGCGCAGGAGGACCTCTCCGCGGAGCAATACGCCGCAGCCGTCGCGCCGTTCGTGGAGCGCCAGATAGGGCGCATGGGCCTGGTCGGTGCGACACCGGACGCCGCGCCGCTCCTCGAAGCGAGCTATCTGCGCGTTCTCGATGCGCTGGAAAGCACGGTCGCCAACGGGCGTTTCCTGTTCGGCACGCGGCCCTCGGTCGCCGACCTTGCGCTGTTCGGGCAGCTGAAGACGCTCGGCATCGACCCGACGCCGATGGCCGTCATGCGCGCCCGCGCGCCGCGCACCGATGCCTGGGTTCGCCGCGCGGACGACCTTTCCGGCGTCGAGGGCGAGTGGGAGGCGCCGGGGCCCGCCGCCGCCGCGTTGCTGGAGATGGCGCGCGACATCTACTGGCCGTTCCTGAAGGCCAATGCGGCCGGCGATGTCGATATCGTGCTGGCGGGACACCGCTTCCGTCAGCCGCAGTTCCGCTACCAGGCCAAGTGCTACGATCGGCTGGTGAAGCTCCATGCGGCGCTGGAGCCGGGGGAGAGAGAGGAGATCGGACTGGAATGACCGCAAATTCCGTCGAAACGCGGATGACCGCCATAGACGATGCCTGGCTCGCCACCACGCAGGAGGAAATCCTGGAGCCGGACCTGCCCATCGTCGATCCGCACCACCACCTCTGGGATTTCTCCTTCCACCGCTACCTGCTGCATGAGCTGCTGGAGGACACGGGCAGCGGCCACAATGTCCGCGCGACCGTGTTCGTCGAGTGCGGCTCGATGTACCGGGCAAGCGGGCCGGAGGCGGAAGCGCCCGTCGGCGAGGTCGAGTTCGTCAACGGCACGGCCGCCATGAGCGCCTCCGGACGCTACGGGCAGACGCGGGCCTGCGCCGGCATCGTCGGCTTCGCGGACCTCACGCTGGGCGCCGCGGCCGAAGACGTGCTGCAGGCCGAGATCGCGGCCGGCAACGGGCGCTTCCGCGGCATCCGCCACGCCGCCGGGTTCGACCCGAGCCCGGATGTGCGCAACAGCCACACCAACCCGCCGCCGGGCCTGTTCAACGATGCGGCCTTCCGCGAGGGCTTTGCACGGCTCGCCGCGCTGGACCTCACCTTCGAGGCGTGGCTCTACCACACGCAACTCGGCGATGTCGTCGGCCTCGCCAGCGCCTTTCCGGACGCCCGCATCGTGCTGAACCATGTCGGCGGGCCGCTCGGCATCGGCCCCTATGAGGGGCGCCATGACGAGATCTTTCCGGGCTGGCAGGCCAGCATCCGCGAGATCGCCGCCTGCGAAAACGTCCATGTCAAGCTCGGCGGCCTCGGCATGAAGGTTTACGGGTTCGACTTCCACAAGCAGGACCGGGCGCCCGACTCGGACACGCTCGCCGCCGTCTGGCGGCCCTATATCGAGACCTGCATCGAGGCGTTCGGCCCCTCGCGCTGCATGTTCGAGAGCAACTTCCCGGTGGACAAGGCGTCCTGCAGCTATGCTGTAATGTGGAACGCCTTCAAGAAGCTTGCCTCCGGCGCGTCGGACGGGGAAAAGGCCGACCTGTTCGCCGGCACCGCGCGGCGCTTCTACAAACTCGACGGAGAGTGACTGCCATGCCCGAAGCCCCGCTCAGCAATTCCGGCATCCTGGCTGCTTACCGGGACAAGACCCCGATCAGCGCCAAGCTGTTCGACGAGGCCTGCCGCACCTTCCCCTCCGGCATTACCCATGACAGCCGCCGGCTGGAGCCTTACGGCATGTATGTCGAGCGCGCCCAGGGTCCGCGAAAGTGGGACGTCGACGGCAATGAATATATCGACTATTTCGGCGGCCACGGCGCGCTGATCCTCGGCCATAACGACCCGGATGTGATGGCGGCGGTCTCCGGGGCGCTTGCCGCCGGGACGCATTTCGGCGCCAGCCATGCGGGCGAGCTGCGCTGGGCGCAGAAGATCCAGGCCATGGTCCCCTCGGCGGAGAAGGTGCGCTTCACCTCCTCCGGCACGGAGGCGACGCTGCTGGCGCTGCGCCTTGCGCGGACCGGGACCGGGCGCACGAAGATCATGCGCGTGCGCACGCACTTCCACGGCTGGCACGACCATATGGCATCCGGCCAGAACTCGCATTTCGACGGCTCCTCGGCCGTCGGCCTCGTGCCCGGCATCGCCGAGAGCACGGTGCTGGTGGACCCCGAGGACCTCGACGGCGCGCGGGCGGCGCTGGCCGAAGGCGACATCGCCGCGGCGATTCTGGAGCCGACCGGCTCCTCCACCGGCATGGTGCCGACCTCTCCGGCTTTCCTGGAAGGGCTGCGCGAGGCGACCGCGGAGAACGGCACGGCGCTCATCTTCGACGAGGTGGTGACCGGCTTCCGGGTTTCGCCGGGCGGCGCGCAGGGCCATTACGGCATCCGCCCGGACCTCACCGCCTTCGCCAAGATCGTCTCCGGCGGCGTGCCGGGCGGCGCGGTCGCCGGCCGGGCGGACTTCTTCGAGCGGCTGGACTTCGACATCACGCGCGAGAAGGGCATCGAGAAGGTCGGCCACCAGGGCACCTACAACGCCAACCCGGTGGCCGCGGCCGCCGGCCTTGCGGCGCTGACGAAGCTGGAGGCGACCGGCGCCTGCGAGCGCGCCAACGCAATGGGCGGGCGGCTGCGCGCCGGGCTGAACGACGCCATCCGGGCGGCCGGCGTTCCCTGGGCGGCTTACGGCGAGTTTTCGGTCTTCCACATCTTCACCAACCCCGCCGGGCGCACGGATGTCTCGCCGGACACGTTCGACCCGTTCGCCTGCGGCTATGACGAGTTGCGCAGCAATGCGCCGGGCGCGGCCCAGAAGCTCAGGCTGGCGATGAACGTGAACGGCGTGGACCTCACCGGCTGGCCCGGCGGCACGATTTCCGCCACCCACGGCGAAGCCGAGATCGACGCCACCGTGGACGCCTTCGCCCGCTCCCTCGACATGATGAAGGCCGACGGCGAGCTGTAGGGGCCGGTTCGTTCTGAATTGGGCAGGCGAGCTGCCCTCGCGGCTGCATCTGACAGGAATACGGAGAGCTTTATGCCGGCAGACTCACGTGGTGAACCTCTTGCAGGCCCTGAGCTCGTCATCGGACTTGTCGCAGCAATCGGCACGCCGATAGAGCGGGCGGTTACGCTCGTTGAAGATGTCATGAAGAAGCATGGTTATAATGCCAAGACACTTCGCCTGAGCGGATACACCGACTATTTTGACCTACAGAGCGCACCCGCTAGCGGCGGCTCGGAGCCCGAAAGGGTAAAAAATGCCATAAGTCGCGGATCGGAAGTGCGAAGAACCACTGGTCGCAACGATATTTTGGCACTGGCTGCCATGGCCGAGATTCGCAGCGCATCGGTGCGGGGGAATGGTAAAGCTCATATTCTTCGCCAATTGAAGCATCCGGAAGAGGTGCATCTTCTTCGTCGGGTTTACAACGACAGGTTTTTGGCAATCGGATTTTATATGCCACGCTCAGAGAGAATAGATCATCTCGTTGGCAGCGGGTATCGAAAAGATCAAGCGGAAGAAATGATTGAGACCGATTACTTTGAAGGATTAAAGTCCGGACAAAGGTTTCGAGATACTTTTCATCTCTCGGATGTTTTCATCAGAATAAAATCTAAAGACGGAGACGATTGCCGGTTGGAATTAGAACGTTTCTTTTCCTTGCTGATGGGGACAAGTATCATTACTCCGAGAATCGAGGAGTTTGGTATGTTTCAAGCTTATGGAGCAGCGTTACGCTCGGGACAAATGGGTAGACAAGTGGGCGCATCGATTCTCTCGGATATTGGTGATATCATTTCAGTAGGAACCAATGAGGTTCCACGAGCCTTTGGAGGAGGGTATTGGGAGGCAGGTGCGCGAGATGAACCAGACGAACGAGATCACAAGAAGGGGTACGATAGTAATGACAAAGTGAAGAAAGAGATAACAAAAGACATCGTTGAAAAATTACAAAATCAAAACCTGCTTCCAACACTTAGTCGCGATCCAGAAGCGGAACAGAAGACGTATGAAATATTGGAAGAGTCCATGTTAGGTTCCTTGATTGAATTTGGGCGAGCGGTTCACGCTGAAGCCGATGCTCTGGCGGCAGCAGCAAGGATGGGTAAATCGACAAGACATGCGGATTTGTTTTGCACAACATTTCCATGTCATTTGTGTGCAAAGCAAATTATTTCATCGGGAATTAGAACAGTAACATTTATTGAGCCTTATCCAAAAAGTAGAGCGGCGGAGCTGCACGCGGATGCAATTGTGATAGAAGAGGATGATGCAAAGAGAGTGTTTTTCAAGCCGTTTGTCGGGATAGCTCCTCGACGCTATGAGCAGCTATTCTCGATGGTGGATCGGGAGGGGAAGATTATTGAGAGAAAGGATGCCGATGGATATGCGGAGAAAAATTTGTTCTACCCCAGGATACAAAAGCTGGAAGATGATGTTATATATCGAAGGGAACGAGAAGAGGTGGACGAGCTATCGAACATATCGACCTGGTGAATATGGAGTGCTCTAGCAGGGAGGATGCGTCGGTGGAAGGTAAGCTGCAACGAGACGTTTCAACAGCCGAACGAAGACGGTTCTGGCAGTCGGTAGACGAGGCAGCAGCCCGTCGTCGGGAGTATGACGAATTCGTCCGCCGTATGGGACAGGAGGCGGAACAATCCACGGATGTCGACGCGGAAGACGGTTAGGTAGGCGCGGCACCACCTCTGCCACTCACGGCGAAGCCGAGATCGACGCCACCGTGGACGCCTTCGCCCGCTCCCTCGACATGATGAAGGCCGACGGCGAGCTGTAGGGCGCGCGCGTCCCTACAGGGTGATCCCGCCGTCGGCGATGAAGACGGCGCCGGTGGTGTAGGCGCTTTCGTCGGCGGCGAGGTGGACCGCGAGCGCGGCGATCTCCTCCGGCGTGCCGAGGCGGCCGAGCGGCTGGCGGGCGATGAAGTCCCGGCGCGCCTGCACGGGATCGTCGAAGGCGGCGATGCGCTCGTCCAGCGAGGGCGACTGCACCGTGCCGGGCGCGATCGCATTGCAGCGCACGCCGGTCGAGATCGCGTCGGCCGCCACCGCGCGCGTCATGCCGATCACCGCCGCCTTGGTGGTGGAATAGACCGCGCGGAAGGGCACGCCCTTCAGGTTGGAGGCGACCGAGGCCATGTTGACGATGGAGCCCCGGCCCGCCGCCGTCATGCCGGGCAGGAAGGCCCGGATGGTGCGGAACATCGACTTCACATTGAGGTCGAAGGCGAAGTCGAGCTCCGCTTCCGTCGCCTCAAGGATGGTGCCGTGATGGACGAAGCCCGCGACATTGCAAAGCGCGTCCACCCGCCCGAGCGCCCCGGCGAACGCCGTCACCGCCGCGCCGTCGGTCACGTCCAGCCGGTGCGCCTCGATGCCCCCGCCCATGTCCGCCAGCTTTTCCGGGGCGATGTCGGTCGCAATCGTCCGCGCGCCCTCCGCCGCCGCGGCGAGCGCAATCGCGCGGCCTATGCCCTGTCCCGCGGCCGTCACCAGAACCGTCTTGCCTTCGAGTCGCATGGAAGCTCCTTCCCCCTCCCGGCCCGCGCTCTTGACCGCCTGCCGGTTTCGGTCCACCTAATCCGGCGAATGTCGCCCCTCGAGCGAAAGACGTAAAGGAGCCGCGGTGCCGCCATGCCGGACGCCCACAGCCCGACCCGGATCGTTGCCGACCTCACCTTCACGGTCCGGCAGGACGCCAAGCCCTGGTTCGAGAGTTCGCGGATCACCGGCGGCCTGCCCCGATACCATTTCAGCAGCGAGGACCGGCCGGTCACGATGCACGACATGCGCGCCGACGCCGACCGGCTCTCTCTGGATGTGACCGGCTTCGAGCTGCACCGGCATCGGACGGCGGTCGATGACCTTTACAATGACGGGGCGCCCGCCGATGCCTACGACCGCGAGACCGGGGACTTGCTGAAGCGCCTGACGGGCGCGGACATCGCCGTCGTGTTCGACCGCACGCGGCGTTCGGACGCCGGCGCGGGCGCCGCCAACCCGGACGGCATGCGCATGCCGGCGGCGCGGGTGCATGTGGACTATACCGACGACTCGGGGCCGAAGCGCGCCCGCGACGTGCTGGGCGACGAGACGGTGGACCGGGTGCTGGGCGCGGGCGGCCGGATCGTGCAGATCAATGTCTGGCGGCCGATGCGCGGACCCGTCCTGCGTTCGCCGCTTGCGCTCGCCGATGCCGGAAGCATCCCGAAAGGGGACCTTGTCGCCACGGACCAGGTGTTTCCCGACCGGGTGGGCGAGATCTACCAGCTGGCCTTCTCCCCGGCGCATCGCTGGTACTGGGTGCCGGGGATGGAGCGCGACGAAGTACTGCTCATCAAGGGCTGGGACAGCCTGGACGACGGCCGCGCCCGCTACACCCCCCACGGCGCCTTCGCCCTGCCGGACCAGGACCCGGCCGCCCCACCGCGCGAGAGCATCGAACTCAGGACCTTCGTCGCCTTCGAAGGCTGAACCCCGTCTCCCTGCTTGGCCGGAAAACCGTCGATGCACTAACATTGATGCCGGACCGGCCGGGCGCGACGACCGGCAAGGCCCGCGGCAACCCCCTGTTTCGCGTTGCCGGTGGGCCGGAATGCCGGCAGAGGGCGATGAACCCATGACCGATGAGATCAATATTTCTTTCAGGACGGCCGACGGCGAGGTCTTCCGGGTAAGCGCCGCGCGCGGCACCACCGTGATGGAAGCCGCCATCATGAACGATGTCCCGGGAATCGAGGCCGAATGCGGCGGCGCCTGCGCCTGCGCGACCTGCCATGTGTACGCCCCGGAAGGCGTCGGGCCGGCGGAAGACGAATATGAGCAGGACATGCTGGATTTCGCCGCGGACGAGAGGCGCGCCAACAGCCGGCTTTCCTGCCAGATCGAACTGGAGCCGGCCCTTGAGGGGGCGGTGTTCCAACTGCCGCGCATGCAGATCTGATGGCGGGAACCGTCATCGTCGGCGCCGGCCACGCCGGGGTTCAGGCTGCCGTCTCGCTGCGCCAGGCGGGCTACCAGGAGCCGATCCGCCTTGTCAGCAGGGAGGAGCGCGCGCCCTATCACCGCCCGCCTTTGTCGAAGGCGATGCTGGCGGGCGAGAAGCGGCCGGAGCAGATCGTGCTTCGCGGTCCCGACTTTTTCGACCGGAACGGGATCGAGCTCATGCCGGGCGCCTGCGCCAGCGCGCTCGACCCGGCATCGAAGAGGGTACGGCTGGCGGACGGGTCCCTGGCATACGACAAGGCCGTGATCGCCACCGGAGCCGGCGCGCGGATGCTGGAAGGCTTCCGGTACGAGAATGCGTTCGTCCTCCGGACCATGCAGGATGCGCTGTCGTTGCAGGACGCCATGGCCCGGGGCGCGAACCTTGTCATCGTCGGCGGCGGGTTCATCGGGCTGGAGGTGGCCGCCACCGCGCGCAAGCTGGGGCTCTCGGTCGATGTCGTCGAGATGCAGGACCGGCTGTTGCAGCGCGCGGTTCCCGAGGCCCTGTCGAGCTACATTTGCCAACGGCACCGGGCCAGGGGCGTGCGCATTCACCTCGGGGCGCAAATCGGCGGGGTCGCCGCCAGTGCGGGCCGAATCACCTCGGTCGAGCTTTCCGGCGGCGCCCGCCTGGCGGCGGACCTGGTTCTGGTGGGTGTCGGCAACGCGCCCGAGATCGGCCTGGCGGCAGCGGCCGGGGCCCGGACCGCATCCGGCGGCCTCCTGGTGGACGGAGCCATGCGCACCACGCTTCCGGACGTGTACGCCATCGGCGATTGCACCACGTTCCACCTGCCGGTCACGGGCAGCCAGGTGCGGCTCGAATCGGTGCAGAACGCCGTCGATCAGGGCAGGACGGCCGCCGGCGGGATCGCGGGGCAGGGCGGTTCCTACGATCCCGTGCCGTGGTTCTGGAGCGACCAGTTCGACATGAAGCTCCAGATGGCGGGCCTTTCGGTTCCGGGCGGCGAATTCACGGTTCGCGGCGCCGTCGAATCCGGCAGCTTCAGCCTCGTCGAGACGCTGGGCGACCGCCTTGTCGCGGTCCATTCGGTCAATGCCGCCGCCGACCACATGGCGTCCCGGCGGTTGATCGGTGCGCCCGGCAGGTTCGACAGACGCGCCGCCGCGGACAAGGATGTTCCGCTCAAGGCGTGTCTGGCGGCGCCCATGGACCGGTGCGCGTGACCGCCGGAATTGCAGGAGCCGCACGATGATCAGCCAGGAACTCAACGACCGGCTCACCCGCACGGGCAAGGGCAGACCCGCAGGCGAGGTGCTTCGCCGCTACTGGCAGCCGGCCGCGCTCGTCGACGAACTGGCCGGCGAACGCCCGGTCGTGCCGGTGACGCTTCTGGGCGAGCGGCTGGTGCTGTTTCGCGACGATGAGGGCGAACTCGGCCTGATCGGGCGGCATTGCCTGCATCGCGGCGCCGACCTGTGCTTCGGCCGCCGGGAAGACAACGGCCTGCGCTGCCCGTTCCACGGCTGGCTTTACGACCGCAGCGGCCGGTGCCTCGAACAGCCGGGCGAGCCGGAAGGCTCGGAACTGTTCAGGCGGATCAGGACCATTTCCTATCCGGTCGCCGAGAAGAACGGGGTCGTTTTCGCCTATCTGGGTCCGGGCGAGCCGCCGGCCTTTCCCAATTTCGACTGCTTCCGGGCGCCGGACACGCATGTGTTCGCGTTCAAGGGCCTCTGGGAGTGCAATTGGCTGCAGGCGCTCGAAATCGGCATCGACCCTGCGCACGCCTCCTTCCTGCACCGCTTCCTCGAAGACGAGGACCCGAAGGACGGCTACGGCCGGCAATTCCGCGACAGCGCGGCCGCCGGCACCAACATCCCCATGACGCAGCTGTTGCGGGACTATCCCCGTCCCGAAATCAGGGTCGAGGACACCGGTTTCGGCCTCAGGCTGACCGCGCTCAGGCACATGGAGGGCGGCCTGACGCATGTGCGCGTCACGAACCAGATCTTCCCCGGAGCGATCTGCATTCCGATGAGCCGCGAGATGACGATCACCCAGTGGCATGTGCCGGTCGACGACGAGAACTGCTACTGGTACTCGCTGTTCACCAGCTTCGACAGGCCGGTCGACAAGGAGACGATGCGCGGGCAGCGGCTGAAGGAGCACAGCCTGCCCGACTATGCTCCGCTGAAGAACAGGCGGAACGACTACGGGTACAGTCCGGAAGAGCAGGCCGCCCGGACCTGGACGGGCATGGGCTTCGATATCAACGTGCACGACCAATGGGCGGTCGAGGGCATGGGGCCGATCCAGGACCGCACGAAGGAGCATCTGGGCAGCACCGACATAGGCATCGTCCGGTATCGCAGGATGTTGAGAGCGGCGATCGACGGCCTCGCCGGGGGCGACGAGACGGCCTTGCCCATGCGCGGCGGCGCCGATGTGTCCGGGATTGTCGGGCCCTTGTCGAACGACGCGATTGCCGACACCGCCGACTGGGAAGCGGCCAGCATGCGCGCCGACCTGGAGCGCCGCAGCGCATGCCCCTGGGACGCCTCGGTCTAGGCGGGAATGGGCAGCGCCGAAGACAGGATCCGGTCAGGCGCGCTCGCGCGGTCCGGGGCGCTTTCGGAGGAGGACATCGCCCGCGCGGCGGAGACGGTGGCGCAGGTCGAAGCCGACGGGATCGAGACCGTCCGCATGGTGCTTGCCGACCCTCACGGCATCTTGCGCGGCAAGACGGTGACGGCCGAAGCGCTGACGGACGCCTTCGCCTCCGGCATTCGCGTCCCTTCCACCCTGCTGCTCAAGGACGTCTCGCACCGGACCGTGTTTCCCGTCTGGTCCGAAGGCGGCGACGCGCCGATGCGCGGGGCGAACGACCTGCTTCTGGCGCCCGTGCCGGACACGTTCCGCGTGCTGCCCTGGTCGCCGCACTCCGCGCTGATCCATTGCGACGTGGCGCTGACCTCGGGCGAACCTGTCGCGTTTGCCTCGCGCCGGGTCCTGCAAAGCGCCTGCGACCGGCTGTCCGGACGGGACATGCGGGCGGTCATGGGGCTGGAGGTGGAGTTCCAGGTCTTCGAGGTCGTCGATCCGGCGCTGGAGCACGCCGACACCACCATGCCCGCCCGTCCCCCGGCGACGCGCGTCCTGAACCAGGGCTACCAGTATCTGACGGAGACCCGTTACGGCGAGGCCGAGGAGATTCTCGACACGCTCCGCAGGGCCGCGCAGGCCATGGGCATGCCGGTGCGCAGCGTCGAGATCGAGATGGGGCCGAGCCAGTTCGAGTTCACTTTCGCCGCCGCCGACCCGATGACGATTGCGGACATGGCCGTCAATTTCCGCACGATGGCCAAGGAGGTCTGCCACCGCGAGGGGCTTCTCGCCTCCTTCATGGCCCGGCCCAGGCTGCCCAACGCGGCGAGCAATGGCTGGCATATCCACCAGTCCCTCGCCGACGCGAACGGGCGGAACCTCTTCATGCCGGGTCCGGACGGCGCGCTCCCACCTGCGGCGGGCGGCTGGATTGCCGGGCTGTTGCGCCATGCCGCGGCCTCCTGCATCGCCACGACGCCGACGGTGAACGGCTACAAGCGCTACACGGCCTACCTGCTGGCGCCGAACCGCATCGGCTGGGCCGGGGACAATCGCGGCGCCATGCTGCGGACGCTCCTGGCTCCCGGCGATCCGGCGAGCCGGGTCGAAAACCGCGTGCCCGACAGCACCGCCAACCCCTATTTCGCGCTGGCGTTCCAGATCCTCTCGGGGCTCGACGGGCTGGACAACGGGCTTGTCCCGCCGCCGCCCCTGGCCGACCCGTACGACGACGAAAACGCCGAGCGCCTGCCGGTCAGCCTGCTGGCCGCCATCGAGCGCTTCGAGGCGTCCGGGATGTACCGCGCGGCCCTCGGGGACGAGTTCGTGTCTTACCTGACGCGGCTCAAGCGCGCCGAATGGGACCGCTACCTGATGACGGTCTCGGAATGGGAGCACGCGGAGTATTTCACGGCCTTCTGAGCCGCTTCGGCGGCCCCGCCCTATTCGGCCGCAGCTGCAGCGGCGCTCCCGCCCATGATGACCTCCGCCTGGTCGTCCGGCACATAGAAGTAGCTGCCGGGGCGGAAGTCGTAGCCGAGGTCGCCCATCAGGCGGCGCTGGCGCGGCGTGGCGCGCTGGGTCAGCGGATGGGAGCCGTTATAGTCGTAGGCGCGCATGAACATCTGCGAATAGTTGTAGAGCAGGGTCTTGCGCGCGCGGCCCGACTTGTTGGGCGCCGGCCCGTGCCAGAGCGCATGGGAGAAGATGAAGCAGTCGCCGGCCTTGCCTTCCAGATGCACCACGCCCGGCGATTGCGGCGAGAGCGGCGGCTGGCGGTCCCAGGGGAAGGGGCGCATGTGGCTGCCCGGGAACACGGTGAAATTGCCGGCGTTGCGGCCTTCCACATCGGTCAGCAGGTAGAGCGCCTTGACCGCAATGGGCCGGCTGGTCTCGGTGACGCGCACCTCGCGCTGGCCCTCGCCGCCGTCCGTGTGGGTGAAGCCCTCGAAGCCGTCGCCCGAGGCGCGCACGATCGCCTGCGACATGCTGAAGGCGAGGTTCGGGCCCATGATGTCGACGATGAGGTCGAACACCGGCGCATGGTCGATCAGGTCGATGAAGGACTGGTCGTAGGAGAGCAGGTCGCGCCGGTCCATGAAGGCTTCCGGGTTCTGGTCCGCGCATTGCTCGACCCAGCCGTAATGGCCCCGCGGCAGCATGCCCGACAGCGGCTCGTAGCCCGGACGCTTGCGGACCTCGTCGATCCTGTCCGAGAA
>JAJDYL010000188.1 GCA_022825195.1 Alphaproteobacteria bacterium | reverse complement strand
CTGATATTTTCAATTTTTGTTCCTGAATAGCTTGACTTCCGGTGAAATAGTGTAGAATAGGCATGAGAGAGCGGCGGCTTCCGGGGCCGCCGTTCCGCTTTTCTGCGGAAAGCATGGCTGGGGCGCCGCAAACGCCCCGGCGTGAGCGGACGGGAGGGGTGCGCCCTCTGCCCGGCCTGCACGCATGCGCGCGCGGGCAATCACGCGCGCGAACCGCGCCGCCGCGATACGCCCGCCCGCCCGCGCACGCACAAGCGCACGATACGCGCGAAACAGGGACCGCCCGTCCCGCCCTTTGCCCCGAAGGAGGAGGCACGAATGACCGTGAACGACCCCGGCCCCGACTGGCGGCGAAACCGGCAGCCAGGGCCGGCCTCCGCCGCCTCGCGCGCGCGGGCGCACGCGCGCCGCCGCGAAACGCGCGCGCGCATTATGCGCGGGAAAGGCTCGCTCCTTCCGGCAACGGGCGTCCGGAACCAGGGACGGAAAGGACGCTGCAATGCCTTACGAGCTACCCCAGGACCGGCGCAAACGGCCGGGGCGGAGACCGGCCCCATGACACATCATGACATTCCATGACATTTCGGCAGGGGTCCCTCGATACGCGGTCGGCGCCGCTGCTCGGGATGAAGGTTTCGTGCGCGCCGCCGGCCGCATTCCCCGCCTTCATTCCGGGCAGCGCCCGACGTCTCGCGCGCGGGCGCACACGCGCGCCGCCGCGAAACGCGCGCGCATCATGCGCGGGAGAGGCTCGCTCCTCCGGCAACGGGGTGGCCGGGACCAGGGACGGAAAGGAAGCTGCGATGCCTTGCGAACGACCGCCGGACCGGCGCGAACGGCCGGGACGGAAGCCGGCCCCATGACAAAACATGACATTCCATGACATATCCTGACACCTCCGCCGGTCTCCCGGCCGCCGGTGGGGGCGGCTCCGCCGCCGGTTCCGGTCGACGACCGCCGGTATCAGCCGCCTTCCTCCCGCAGCAGGATGTCGCCGTACCAGGCGCGGGCGCGCTGGCGGCTGTTGTCGGCGTCGGTCATCACGGCGACGCCCTCCAGCTCGTCCACCTCGCGGCCGAACAGGCGGCGGAAGTCCTCGCGGACATTGCGGCGGTAGCCGCGCCATTCGCCGGCATGGGCCGGACCGGATTCGACCGCCACCATCCGCACCTTGGAAGTGAACGGGTTGGGCCAGGCGTCGCCCACGGACGCGCTGGCCGCCCAGACATAGGAGATCGCGATCGGCAGCGCGAACAACCCCTCGCCCGGCGCCACGACATAAACGCGCGCTGCGAAATCGTCGCCCGCCTTGACGTGCTCGTCGGCAACGGCCAGCGGCGCTTCCACCCGCCATTGCCATTCCAGAACCGGGCGCCGGGCCAGGTCGATGTCGCGTTCCAGATACAGGCTCGACGCGGCGGACCGGCTTTCGGCTTCCAGCACCTTTCGTCCCCCGACCTCCACGATCCGGTAGCGAGTCCTGCCCTCGAAATGCCGGAGCTGCCAGCCCTCCGTGTCACCGGCGGAGAAGCGCCCCAGCACGAGCGGCTCGGCGCGGAGCGGGAGCGCGGCGAAGAGCGCGGCCGCGAACAGGGCGAGACGGACGGTCATCGCGCCTCGATATCGCAGCCCGGAGCCGCTGTCACGCGGCTGCGGCAAAGCGGTCCGCCGGCGCCTGAGTCCTTCCGCCGTCCGGTATTTCGCTTTAGCATCGGGCGGACCCTGTGCCGGAGGTGCTGCGCCCCATGTTCGAGATCGAGATCGTCCCTGCGCTGTCGGACAACTATGTCTATATCGCCCACGACGCCGCCGCCGGCGCGACCGCCGTGGTGGACCCGGCCGAGGCCGGACCCGTGCTCGCGGCGCTGGAGCGGCGCGGCCTCCGGCTCACCCATATCCTCAACACCCACCACCATCTGGACCATATCGGCGGCAATGCGGAGCTGGTGGAGCGCTACGGCGCGCCGGTCATCGGGCCGCGTGCCGACAGCGCGCGCATTCCGGGCCTCGATGTCGAGGTCGGCGACGGCGACAGCTACACGGTCGGCACCGAGACCGCACGGGTCTTCGACGTGCCCGGCCACACCAGCGGGCATATCGCCTTCTGGTTCGAGGAGAGCCGCGCGCTCTTCTGCGGCGACACGCTGTTCGCGCTCGGCTGCGGGCGGATGTTCGAGGGCACGCCGGAGCAGTTCTGGTCCTCGCTCGGCAAGCTGCGCGCGCTCCCGGACGACACCCGCGTCTATTGCGGCCATGAATACACCCAGTCCAATGCGCGCTTCGCCCTCTCCGTGGACCCGGACAATGAGGCGCTCAAGGCCGCAGCGCGGCGCATCGACGAGCTGCGCTCGCGCGGCGAACGCACCGTCCCGTCCGAGCTCGGCGAGGAGAAGGCCGCCAACCCCTTCCTGCGCGCGGACGACCCGGCCATGCAGCGCCTGGTCGGCATGGAGGGCGAGCCGCCCGAAGCGGTGTTCGCCGAAATCCGCCGGCGCAAGGACAATTTCTGACGGGCCCGGTTCCTTGTCCGCCACGGGTCCCATACTGTTCGACGCGGTGCTCACGCCGCACCGCTCGCTGCCGCCCGCAGGCTTCCGGCTGCTGATCGGCGCGCTCGTCCTGATCGGGATGGGCGCCGGGATCGCCTTCCTCCTGATCGGCGCCTGGCCGGTGCTGGGCTTCTTCGGCCTCGATATCGCGCTGCTCGCCTGGTGCTTCCATGCGAACTACCGCCAGGGGCGGCGGCGCGAGCGGCTCCGGCTCACCCCGGACGCGCTGACGGTCGAGCGCATGAGCCCCGGCGGCGCGGTCGAGCAGGTGCGCCTGCCACCCTGGTGGCTCCGGGTCGAGATCGACCAGAGCGGCGAGCGGCCCGGCCCGCTGACCCTGGCGACGCACGGCCGGCGCGAGACCGTGGGCGCGTTCCTCGCGCCCTGGGAACGGGTCGAGGTCGCGGACGCGCTGAGGCGCGCGCTCGCGCCGCTCCGCGCCGGATGACCGCCTCCGGGTCCCGCCGATGCCGAGCCGAGGCCCGATGAACGATTCCGGACCGGTCCCGCCGCGCTTCGAACGCCTCGAGGGCTCGGAGGGACTCTCGCTCGCCGCCGATTTCCTGGGCGAGGACGACCGGCCGACCGTGCTGCTCGCGCATGGCGGCGGCCAGACGCGCCATGCCTGGGGCGGGGCCGCGCTGGCGCTGGCGCTCAGGGGCTGGCGGGCCGTCAGCCTCGACCAGCGCGGCCACGGCGACAGCGACCGCTCCCCCGAGGGGCATTACCTGATCGGGCATTTCGGGGCCGACCTGCGCGCCGTCGCGGGGCAGCTCGACCGCCCCGTCGCGGTCGGCGCCTCGCTCGGCGGCATCGCCTCGCTGATCGCCGAGGGCGAGGCGCCGGAGCCGGTGCTGCGCGCCCTCGTGCTGGTGGACATCACCCCGCGCGTGCGCCCGGAAGGCGCGGCCCGCGTCGTGAACTTCATGAAGGCCCATGCCGAGACCGGCTTCGGCTCGCTGGAGGAAGCCGCCGAGGCGGTCGCCGCCTACCTGCCGAACCGCCGGCGGCCGCGCGACCTCTCCGGGTTGCGCAAGAACCTCCGCGAAGGCGGGGACGGCCGTTGGTACTGGCACTGGGACCCCGCCTTCGTCACGGATGTGCGCGACCGCCAGCAGGACCGCGACCCGGAGCGGCTGGAGGCCTGCGCGCGCGTGCTGGCCCGCCGGCGCACGCCCACCCTGCTGGTGCGCGGCGGCAGCAGCGACCTGGTGACCGAGACCGAGGCGCGCGCCTTCCTCGACCTCGTGCCCCATGCGCGCTTCGTCGATGTCTCCGGCGCGGGCCACATGGTCGCCGGGGACCGCAACGACGCCTTCAACACCGCCATCATCCGCTTCCTGCGCGATTTGCCCTGAGCCGCCGGACAGGGTTGAATGCGCGCCGCCGCCCGCAGCCGCAGTCCATCCCCGGAGACCCGCCATGCCGGACACACAAGTCGAGCGCACCAATTTCGACCTCACCGCCGCCCTGGAGGACGCCGAGGCCCGCTTCGCCGAGGCCAATCCCACCAGCGCCGGCCTCTACGAGCAGGCCTGCCGCGCCATGCCCGGCGGCAATACCCGCACCGTGCTCTACTACCCGCCCTTCCCGGTCTCGCTCGCGCGCGGCGACGGCTGCTATGTCGAGGACGCCGACGGCCACCGCTATGCGGATTTCGTCGTCGAGCAGACGGCCGGCATCTACGGCCATTCCGAGCCCGCCATCCAGCGCGCCATCTCCTCCGCGCTCGCCCAGGGCATCACGCTCGGCGGCCCGACGCCGCGCGAGGGGCGGCTGGCGGAGATCATGTGCGAGCGCTTCCCCTCGCTCGACATGGTGCGCTTCACCAACTCCGGCACCGAGGCGAACCTGATGGCGCTGAGCGCGGCGCGCGCCTTCACCGGGCGCACCGGCATTCTCGCCTTCGAGGGCAGCTACCATGGCAGCGTGCTCTCCTTCGGCGCCTATGGGAACCGGATGAACGTGCCCTTCGAGTGGGTGATGGGGCGCTATAACGACATGGAGGGCACGCGCGAACTCATCGAGGAGCACAGGGACAGTCTGGCGGCCATCATCATCGAGCCGATGACCGGCAGCGGCGGCTGCATTCCGGCGGAGCGCGAATTCCTGCAGATGCTGCGCGACGCGGCGGACGAGCACGGCATCCTGCTGCAATTCGACGAGGTGATGACCTCCCGCCTCGGCCCCGGCGGCCTGCAGAAGGAGCATGGCATCACGCCGGACATGACCTCCTTCGGCAAGTATATCGGCGGCGGGCTGACCTTCGGCGCGTTCGGCGGCAAGGCGGAGGTCATGTCGCGCTTCGACCCGCGCGAGGCCGGGCATTTCGGCCATGCCGGCACCTTCAACAACAATGTGCTGACCATGCAGGCCGCGATCGCGGGCATGAGCGAAGTGTTCACCGAGCAAGCGGCGGTGGAGATCAATGCCGAGGGCGACCTGCTGCGCCAGCGCCTCAACGGCGCCATCGAGGCCCGCAACCTGCCCGTGCAGGTGACCGGCTGCGGCTCGATGATGATGTTCCATCCGACGGCCGACGAACTCACCGGCCCGGCCGACACGGATGCCGCGCCCAAGGAGGCCCGCGCCCTCTTCCACCTGGAGATGATGGCCCGCGCCCACTATGTCTCGCGGCGCGGCATGATGGTCCTCTCGCTGCCCATGGGCCCCGACGAATTCGACGGCCTGACGGCGGCCTTCGAGGACATTCTCGATACCTACGGGGCGCTGTTCTGAGGGAAGGCGACACCAGGCCGCCGGTCCCTGTCGGGGCCTCGCCTCAATCGCCGGGCGGCGAGGGCCGCGAGAGGACGAAGGCTGCCGATGCGGTGAGCGCCACCGCCTGCACCGCGAGCACGACCGGGTTCACGTCGAGGGCCAGCGACACCGCCAGGATTGCGGCCATCGACGAGACGCCGACGATCTTGGTCCGCCGGTCTATGGCCCGGTGCCGGCGCCAGTTCTCGATCAGCGGCCCGAACACGCGGTGGGCATGAAGCCAAGCATGCCAGCGTTCCGACGACCGCGCGAAGGCGAACGCGGCGACCAGGAGGAACGGCGTCGTCGGCAGCAGCGGCAGCACGACGCCCAGCGCGGCAAGCGCCAGCGCCGCAAAGCCGACAGCCATCCACACGGCCCGCGCAGGGCTCGTTCCCGACCGTCCCGTTTCGCGGTTCATTGCCGACCGTTGCGCGAGTTCGCCCCCGATGTCCAGTAGGCCCGCCGCCCGCCCGCTACCGCCGGAGGCGAACGACGGCTATGAAGGTCCACCGCTCCCTCCGCGGCGCCGGGAGCGGCGGGGCGGGATTCCGGAGGGACGGCCATGAAATACGACGTCATCGTCATCGGCGGCGGACTGCACGGCAGCAGCACGGCCTGGCACCTGGTCTCCCGCGAGCCGGGGCTCCGCATCGCGGTGGTCGAGCGCGACCCGGCCTACGAGCATGCCGCCTCGATCCGCTCGACGGCGGGCGTGCGCGTCATGTTCTCGCAGGAAGAGAATGTGCGCATGTCGCAATACGGCCACGAGTTCTACCAGGGCTACGAACGGACGATGACGGTGGACGGCGAGGAGGCCACCGTGTCCTTTCGCCGCCAGGGCTATCTGCACATCGCGACTTCGCCCGATATGGCCGAGAGCCTGCGCGCCAATCATGCGCTCCAGAGAAGCCTCGGCTGCCATGTCGATCTTCTCGACGCAGCCGGGACGGCGGCCCGCTTTCCCTCGCTCCGCATGGATGACGTGGTCTGCGCGACCCACTCCCCCGACGACGGATGGATCGATTCGCACGGCGCGCTGATGGCGCTCAGGCGCAAGGCGCGGGCGCTCGGCGTCAACTATATCGCGGGCTCGGTGGCCGGACTGAATGTCTCTTCCGGCCTCATCCGGTCGGCCGCGCTCGAAAGCGGCGAGGTGCTGGAGGGCGACCGGATGGTCAACAATGCCGGCGCCTGGGCGCACGAGATCTGCGCGATGGTCGGCCTCGACATTCCGGTCCGCCCCATGCCGCGCACGACCTGGTTTTTCGAATGCCGGGCGGAGATCGAGCCGCTGCCGCTCACCACGGACGCCACGGACGGCCGATCGATCGGGTTCCGGCCCGAGGGCGCGGGCTTCATTGCCGGCATATCAGACTACGCCCGCACCGGCGATTTCGACTGGGAGCCGGACCTGGAGGGGTTCGAGAGCGAGGCGTGGCCGCGCCTTGCGCACCGCGTGCCCGCGTTCGAGGCGATCCGGCTCAGGAACGCCTGGGCCTGCCACTACGCCTACAACACCTTCGACGGCAACATGATCATCGGCGCATGGCCGGGCGCGCCGGAGAATTTCCTCATCGCGACCGGATTTTCCGGCCACGGCCTCCAGCACGCGCCGGCAACGGGCCGGGCGCTCTCGGAACTGATTCTCGACGGAGGCTTCGCGACCATCGACCTCGACCGCTTCCATTGCCGCCGCGTCCCCGAAAACAGGCGCGAACCGGAGCGCGGCATAACGGCCTGAGGGGCCCCACCGACGAGACCGGACGCCCGGCGGCCTATTCCGCCGCCCGGCTGCCCGCGCCTGCGGAGCGCATTTCGGCGCGCAGGCTCGCCGTTGCCGCTTCGTCGGCGATGCGGCCGTCCGCGGCGAGCACCACGCCGTAATCGCGCGCCGCGCCCTCCGGCGACAGCAGCTCGTTCAGCACGTCCCGCGCCACCAGCGCAGGCTCGCGCGCCAGAGGGTCGCCCCAGCCGCCGCCGCCCGCCAGCTCGTGCAGGAACACGTCGCCCTCATGGATGTTCCGGGTGATCTTCGAGGCGACGGGCTCGCCGTTCAGGTAGTTCGCTGCCGGCTCGCCCGGCCCGCCGCCCGAAAGGCCGTAGGGCCGGAAGGCCATCCGGTCGGCGCGCACCTGCAGCACCGCCTCATGCTCCAGGAAGCGGTATTCCCGCCGGTAGGGCGCGCCGCCGCGCCAGGTGCCCGGCCCCATCCGGTCGGCCACCAGGTCGTAGCTCAGCACCTGCACCGGCTGCTCCGCCTCCGTGACCTCGACCGAGTGCGAGGCCATGTTGGCGAACATGTTGGCATTGCCCTCCAGCCCGTCCGCATAGGGGCGCGCGCCCCAGGTGCCGCAGGCGAAATCGACATAGATGAAGGGCCGGCGCTCCTCGTCGTAGCCGCCGATGGAGATGCCGGTGTTGCCGCCGTCGGAGCAGGCGAACACCTTGTCCGGCGCGCACTGGGCGAGCGCGCCGAAGGCGCAGTCCACCATGCGGAAGCCGGTCAGCCCGCGCGCCGCGCAGGCCGCCGGCAGCACGGAGTTGGCGATGGTGCCCGGCGGCGCCGTCACCTCGATGGCGCGGAACACGCCTTCGTTATTGGGGATTCCCGGCGGCAGGATCGACCGCACCGCGCAATAGGTTGCCGCCTTGGTGAAGGAGAGCGTGTTGTTGATCGCGCCCTTCACCTGATCCGCCGACCCGGTCCAGTCGGCGTGCATCGAGTCGCCCTTCTTGGTGAAGGTCACGAACAGGCGGATCGGCTTGCCGACATCGATGCCGTCATCGTCGATCCAGTCCTCGAAGGACCAGGTCCCGTCCGGCAAATCGCTGAGCGCGGCGCGGGTCAGCCGTTCGGCATAGTCGATGACCGCCTCCATGTAGAAGCCGACGCGCTCCTCGCCATACTTGTCCACGAGGTCGAGGAAGGCCGCCTCGGCGATATGGCAGGCCGCGAGTTGCGCGCGCAGGTCGCCCGCAAGACGCACCGGCACGCGGACATTGCTCTCGATCAGCGTCCAGAGCGTCTCGTTGCGCTTGCCGCGCTCGAACATCTTGAGCGGCGGGATGCGCAGCCCCTCCTGGTAGATCTCCGTTGAGTCGGAGGCGTTGGAGCCCGCCACGCGCCCGCCGACATCGGTGTGGTGGCAGATGGTGCAGGCGAAGGCGAGCCGGCGCCCCTCGCGGAAGATCGGCTGGAAGACGAAGATGTCCGGCAGGTGCATGCCGCCGTCGAACGGGTCGTTCAGGCAGAACACGTCGCCCGGATGGATGTCGTCCCGGAAGCGCTCGACCACCGTGGCGAGCGCGGTCGGAATCGAGCCCAGATGGCCCGGCAGGGTGAGCCCCTGGGCCACCAGCCGCCCGTCGGCGTCCGCAAAGGCGGTGGAGAAGTCCATATTGTCGCGCAGCACGCCGGAATAGGTGGTCCGGCAGATGGTGAGCGCCATCTCGTCGGCGATCGAGAAGATGGCGTTCTTGAACAGCTCGAAGGCGATGGGATCGTCGATGTCGGTCATGGCGCGAGAGCAAACCACAGCTTGGCTCTCGGGAACAGCCGCAAATCGCCCCTCACACCTTGCCGGCCGCGGCCGGATAGTCGTCGATGCCGAGCGCGCCGCGGAAGTCCGCCGACATTTCGGCCTTCTGCTCCTCCAGCGGGATGCCGGTCGCATCGGCGATGCGGACGACGGCGTTGAAGATGGCGAGCACGCCCGCGGCATCGACCAGCGCCTCGCCGCCGATCTCCCCGTGCAGCCGCTCGCGCGCGGCGGCGAAACCGTCCCGGTCCTCGCAGAAGGCCTCGGCATAGCGCGCCAGCGCCTCTCCCGCCGCCACCCCGCCGCCGGATGCGCCCTCTTCCACCATGGCCGCCAAGTCGTAATCGTCACCGGTATGTTGGCCGCTCCCACGGAGCAGCACCGCATGGCTGGTAGTTCAATAGACGCACTGATTGATGGCCGACACCCGTCCTGCCAGGAACTCGATCTGCGCATGGGTGAGCGCGCGGTACTCGGTGCCGAAATCCTTGAGCTGCGCATCGGGCAGGTAATGCGCCGAATCCATGTCGAAGAAGCCCGTGACTTCCGCCGGCACGAGCGAGAGCGCGCGGTGGATGTTGACGGCGGAAAGCCCGTCATACATGCCGGCCTCGGCTTCCGTCAGGTCCTCGGGCGCCACGGTCGGCACCCAGGCAAGGCCCCCCTTCGCACCCGCCGGCCGGCGCCGGCGCGGCTCCCCGGCAACCGGCGTCGGCAGCGCGTGGCGCGGCATTCCCATGGCGTCGCAAAAGCTGTCGATGGCGATGACCGTCGCCATGACGCCCACGGTCTCGACATATTCCGCGTCGCCGAGGCCCCCGGCGAGCGCGTCGTCACAGAAGCGGCGGGTCAGGCGGCCGGGATCGGTGCGGATGCGATGGATGAACTCCGCCAGCACTTCGGGCAGGTCGGTCGCCGTCTCGTGTGCGCCCGTCACGGCGTAAGGCGAGAGCGCCGCCTTGCGCTCCCGGCAGAACCCGCAATCCTCCGCCGCGCGCGTTTCCTCGGCGATGGCGACCCGGACGGCGCCGGACCACCACTCGCCCGGAGCCGCCAGCCGGGTCCAGGCGCGCTTCTGGGCGGCGGCAAGATCGCCGCGCACCGGTAAAGGGCTGTGACGGTAATCGAGGGTCCCGACCGTTGCTGTTTCCCCGGACATGGCCCGCCTCCCGTTCGCTGTTCGCGGCAGTGTACCACGGCCGGCCGCCGCGGATGACGGCAGGCACCCGGCAGCCGCGCCGATTGCGGGCGGCGGGCCGGCGGAGTAGAAGACGGGCGCCCGGCGGGGCGTAGCGCAGCCTGGCAGCGCGTCTGCTTTGGGAGCAGAAGGTCGCGAGTTCGAATCTCGCCGCCCCGACCAAGATCCGCGCGAGAAAAAGGGGCGCCCCGAGGGGCGCCCCAATCGTTGTAACCGTCCTTGACGGCGTGGATCAGAAGTCCATGCCGCCCATGTCGGGCATGCCGCCGCCGGGCGCGCCCATGGGCTGCTTCGGCTCCGGCTTCTCGGCGACCATGGCCTCGGTGGTGATGAGCAGGCCGGCGACCGAAGCCGCATCCTGCAGCGCCGTGCGCACGACCTTGGTCGGGTCGATGATGCCGGCCTTCACCAGGTCGGTATATTCGCCGTTCTGCGCGTCGAAGCCCCAGTTGATGTTGTCGGTGGTCTCGAGCAGCTTGCCCGCCACGACCGCGCCGTCCTCGCCGGCGTTCTCGGCGATCTGGCGCACGGGCGACTGGAGCGCCTTGCGCACGATGTCGACGCCGACGCGCTGGTCGTCATTCTCGCCCTTGAGGTCGTCGAGCGCGCTCGCGGCGTAGATCAGCGCCGAGCCGCCGCCGGCCACGATGCCTTCCTCGACCGCCGCGCGGGTGGAGTTGAGCGCGTCGTCCACACGGTCCTTGCGCTCCTTCACCGCAACCTCGGTGGCGCCGCCGACGCGGATCACCGCCACACCGCCGGCGAGCTTCGCCAGCCGCTCCTGCAGCTTCTCGCGGTCGTAGTCGGAGGTCGTCTCCTCGACCTGCTGGCGGATCTGGCCGCAGCGGGCCTGGATGTCGTCCTTGCCGCCCGCGCCGTCGACGATGGTGGTCTCGTCCTTGGTGATCGAGACCTTCTTGGCCGTGCCGAGCATTTCGAGGTTGACGCTCTCCAGCTTGATGCCGAGGTCCTCGGAGATGACCTGGCCGCCGGTCAGGATCGCCATGTCCTCCAGCATCGCCTTGCGGCGGTCGCCGAAGCCGGGCGCCTTGACGGCCGCGACCTTGAGGCCGCCGCGCAGCTTGTTGACGACCAGGGTCGCCAGCGCCTCGCCCTCGATGTCCTCGGCGATGACCAGCAGCGGCTTGCCGGACTGCACCACGGCCTCCAGCACCGGCAGCATCGGCTGCAGCGAGGTCAGCTTCTTCTCGTGCAGCAGGATGTGCGGGCTCTCCAGCTCGCAGTTCATCTTGTCGGCATTGGTGATGAAGTAGGGCGAGAGGTAGCCGCGGTCGAACTGCATGCCCTCGACCACGTCGAGCTCGGTGTCGAGGCTCTTGGCCTCCTCAACCGTGATGACGCCCTCATTGCCGACCTTCTGCATCGCCTCGGCAATCATGTTGCCGATCTCGGCCTCGCCATTGGCGGAGATGGTGCCGACCTGGGCGACCTCCTCGGAGTCCTTGACCTTCTGCGAGCGCTCCTGGAGCTTCGCAACGACCTTGTCGACGGCCAGATCGACGCCGCGCTTCAGGTCCATCGGGTTCATGCCGGCCGCGACGGCCTTGGCGCCCTCGCGGACGATGGCATGGGCGAGCACGGTCGCCGTGGTGGTGCCGTCGCCGGCCTCGTCATTGGTCTTGGACGCGACCTCGCGCACCATCTGCGCGCCCATGTTCTCGAACTTGTCGGACAGCTCGATTTCCTTCGCGACGGTCACGCCGTCCTTGGTGATACGCGGCGCGCCGAAGGCCTTGTCGAGAACGACATTGCGGCCCTTGGGGCCGAGCGTGACCCTGACGGCGTCCGCCAGCACGTTGACGCCGCGCATCATGCGGTCGCGGGCGTCGGTATTGAACTTGACGTCCTTGGCAGCCATGGTGGCTTCCCTCCTTGTCTGAATGCTCGTTCGGGGCGGCGGCGGCGATTACGCCGCCATTCGTAAGGCTCGCCGGATCAGGCGGCGGCCTGCTCGATGACGCCCATGATGTCGGACTCCTTCATGATCAACAGCTCCTGGCCGTCGATCTTGACCTCGGTGCCCGACCACTTGCCGAACAGCACCCGGTCGCCCGCCTTGACGTCGAGCGGGGCGAGTTCGCCCTTGTCGTTCTTGGCGCCGGGGCCGGCGGAGATGATCTCGCCTTCCATCGGCTTTTCCTGCGCGGTATCGGGAATGATGATGCCGCCGGCGGTCTTTTCTTCCTGTTCGACACGCCGGACGAGCACACGGTCATGGAGCGGCCTGAACTTCATGCCTTGCCTCCTGCTGGACTCTTGAAAAACGACCCCGAAAGGGGTTGCCGGGCAGTTAGGGACTGCGCCCGGAAAGTTCAAGCAAAATTTGGCACTCGCGGACATTGAGTGCTAGCAATTTCGGCGGGCCGTTTGCCCGGAACAGCCTCAGAGGCTGAATATTCTCAATAACTATAACCTCTTATGAAAAATTCGATCCGCGGCGCGGCGCGACTGCGGGACGGGTTGTCGCAGAGACCGGCCCGGTCCCGCTCAGGCCTGGAGGCAATGCGCGATCCATGCCGCCGTCAGCTTCTCCTGGGCGCCGTTCTGCGAGAGCCGCCCGCGCAGGGTCGGGAAATCGACGAGATCGAGCGGCTGGTCCTGGTTGAAACAGGAATAGACCACGCGCTCCTCGCCGGTTTCCGGGTCGCGGTGGAGCTGCAGGCACTGGGCGCAGATCTCCTTCATCATGCACTGCATCGGCGAGTTGATGGACCCGAGCGCCCTGTGCCCCGGTTTCAGCAGTTCCCGGAGCGCGCCGCGCCGGGCGGCATCGACCGCCGCCATCATGCCGTCCGAGCCGATGGCGAGAATGCGGTCCACTTCGCCCAGCGGAATCGGCGTCCCGCCCATCCGTCCCTCGCCGTATGCGGCCATCGCGTCCACGATATTGCCGGTATGGGCGAAATCCTGCGGGCGGCCCGGCCGGAAGCCCGGCGCCTCGTCGCAGCACCAGACCACGACATCGGCCGCCGCCTCGATCTCGGCGGTCTTGTAGCGGTCGGCGGCCTCCTTGTAGCCGGCGAAATAGAGCACGCGGCTGCCGGCCTCGCGCAGCGCGCGGCCGATGGAGAACAGCACCGCATTGCCGAGGCCGCCGCCGGCAAGCAGCACTGTCTCGTCCGCGGGAATCTCCGTCGGCGAGCCGGTCGGCCCCATCAGCACCACCGGCTCGCCCTCCCGGAGGGATGCGGCAAGGTCCGAGGAGCCGCCCATTTCGAGGATGATGGTCGAGAGCAGGCCGCGCTCCCGATCCACCCAGGCGCCGGTCATCGCGAGGCCCTCCATGGCCAGCACCGTGCCGTTGCGGCGGAGCGCGCGGCTCTCGAAATTCTGGAGGCGGTAGAACTGGCCCGGACGGAAGGCCCTGGCCGCCGCCGGAGCCTCGACGACGACCTCGACGATCTTGGGCGTGAGCCGCACCACCTCGTGGACGCGCGCGCGCAGCTCGCGGTCGGCGCGCGCCCCGAGGTCGGTGTCCGTCGCCGGGGAGCGTTCCGCCAGCTGGCGGCTCACCAGCGGATAGGCCTGCTTCACGCCGCCCATCGCCTTCACGACATTGCCGGCGAAGGAGGGGTGCAGGTCCCCGAAGAAACTCACCGAGCGCCCGTCCTCGCGGCACTGCATCAGCACTTCGGGCGCATCCGGCTTCGCCGTCGGCTCGGGGGCCACCGGGCGCCCCTCCCGGTCCACGGCCCGGAAATACTTGCCGTCGAGCGGAAGGCCGGCGCTTTCCCGCGCGAGCACCGTGTTGGGCTGGGTGCCGGCGGCGACGAGCACGGAGCGGGCCGGCAGCGAAACCGTCTCGCCGTCGCCGGGCGCGCGCCGCCGGCCGCGCTCGTCGATTTCCACCCGCTCCAGGCGGAGCGCCGCCGCCCGGCCCCGCCCGTCCACTTCGACGGCGAGCGGCGACAGGCATTCGGCGAAGCGGATGCCCTCCTCCAGCGCCTTCGCCACCTCCTCGTGGTTCAGCGTGTAGCTGGGCGCGTCGATCAGCCGGCGCCGGTAGGCGATGGTGACGCCGCCCCAGGACCGCAGCATTTCGCGGATGCGCGGCGCCTCGCCGGCCGCTGCCGCCCGCGCCCGCTCCGCCCTGAGCGCTCGGGCATGGGCAAGGAATTCCTCCGCGACCTCCGCGTCCTCTTCCGTCCAGGCCACCTGTCCGCCGAGCGCCTCGCAGCGCGCAAGGAACTTCTCGACCTGCACCGGGTAGTAGGCAAGCGACTCGGTGGCCGTGTCGATGGCGGTCAGCCCCCCGCCCACCACGACCGCGGGCAGGCGTATCTGGAGATTGGCGATGCTGTCCGTGCGCGCCGCGCCGGTAAGCTGCAGCGCCATCAGGAAGTCCGACGCCATGCGCACGCCGGGCGCCAGAGCGTTCGGCATCGGCACGTGGGTCGGTCGGCCGGCGCCGGCCGCCATCGCCACATGGTCGAAGCCCCACGCGAACGCCTCGTCGAGCCCGAGCGTGCCGCCGAACCGGACCCCGCCCACCATGGTAAAGGCCGCACGCCGCTCCAGCAGCAGGCGGATCAGCTTGAGGAAGTTCTTGTCCCAGCGCACCGTGATGCCGTATTCCGCCACGCCGCCGAAGCCGGCCATCACCCGCTCGGACAGGTCCTCGCGGATTTCGGCGATGTCGCGCACCGGACGGAAGGGCCGCCGCCCGCCCGTTTCGTCCACGCCCGACAGCGCCGCCGGAAGCGGCTCGATCTTCAGCCCGTCCACCGCCACCACCCGGTGCCCGTCATTCATCAGGTGGTGAGCGAGGCTGAAGCCCGCCGGGCCGAGGCCCACGACCAGCACCTGCCGGCCGGTGTCCGCAAGCGGCAGCGGACGGGCGAAGTTCAGTGGGTTCCAGCGCGTCATCAGGCTGTAGATCTCGAAGCCCCAGGGCAGCTCCAGCACGTCCCTCAGCGCGCGCGTCTCCACCTGCGGAATATCGACCGGGTCCTGCTTCTGGTAGATGCAGGACTTCATGCAATCGTTGCAGATGCGGTGGCCGGTGGCGGCGCAGAGCGGGTTGTCGATGCACACTGTCGCGAGCGCGCCGAGCGCAAAGCCCTCGGTCTTGAGCAACTGCATCTCGGAGATCTTCTCCTCCAGCGGACAGCCGGCGAGCTCCACGCCGAACACCGTCTTGCCGAAGGCGCCGGTGCGGCGGTCGCGCAGGCCGCGCGCGCAACTGTCCTTGCCCTGGTTGTGGCAGAAGATGCAGTAATGCGCCTGGTCGAGCGCCGCCTTGAGGTCCATGCCGCCGTCGGTGAGCGCGAACCCCTCGCGCCGGCGCAGCCGCGCTTCCGGGAGTTCGAGCGCGGCCGTGCCGCTTTCCGTCCTGACCTCCACATCGATCAACCGCATGGGATCGACGCGCGCCGGCTGCCTGAACAGCACCCCCCTGCCGTGGCGCGCGCGCCCTTCCGGGTGGTGGAGCGCCCAGGCCGCATAGCGCGCCGCCGCCTCCAGCGCCGCGCCCCCGCTGGCGTCGTCGGCAAGCCAGCCGAGCACGGCGTCCGCGAAGGCTCCCTCCTCGACCGGCACCGGCATATGCGCCCCGAGCGCCGCCTCGACCACCGCCCCGTCCAGTTCCACCGCGTCCGCCGGCTTCACCGCCCGGGCGGCGCGGCGCTGCACGAACAGCCGCTTGCAGCGATAGACGGGCGCGAGCGCCGTGTGGCGTTCGGACAGCGCCGCCGCCTCGGCCTCGATGCCGAACAGGCGGGCGAGGAACCCTTCCAGCTTCGGCGCCAGCGCCAGCACGAGGGCCGATTCCGTCTTCGGCTCCAGCGCGGCCGGCGCCGCACGGGCCGCCTCCAGGTCCGCCCGGAGCGGCGCGTCGAGGCCTTCCAGAAACAGCGCGTCCAGCCGCAGCAGGCCGTCGCGGCTGTAGAGGTCCTCGAAGCGGAAACCGTCGGCCAGGGAGAGTTCGGTCATGGGATTGAAAATCACCTCGCGCGGCGGGGCCTGCCCGGTATTGCCGGTTGCAGCGAGGCTCTCTAACTAGGCGCTCCATGTTCGAGCGGCAAGCGACCCCGTGCCGCGCCGTGACGGCGTGGCTCGTCTTCATGGCGTGCGCCGTGGCCGCGATGGTCTCGATCGGCGGCATCACGCGGCTGACGGAGTCCGGCCTGTCGATGGTGGAATGGCGCCCGCTGATCGGCTGGCTACCGCCGCTCTCCGAGGCCGAGTGGCAACGGGTGTTTGCCCTCTACCGGGAGACACCCGAGTTCCGCCAGGTCAATTTCTCCATCGACCTGGACGGCTTCCGCGCGATTTTCTGGTGGGAATATGTCCATCGCCTCTGGGGCCGGCTGCTGGGCGTGTTCTTCGCGGTCCCGCTCGCCTGGTTCTGGCTCCGGGGTCGGATCGACCGGCGGCTGCGCCCGCGCCTGGCTCTGTTGCTCGCCCTCGGCGCGCTCCAGGGGCTGATCGGCTGGTGGATGGTGCGAAGCGGACTCGCCGACCGGCCGGACGTGAGCGCGGCCAGGCTCGCCGTGCATCTCGGCATGGCGCTCGTCATCTTCGCCCTGCTCGTCTGGATGGTGCTCGACCGCGTACGCCCGCAGCAGGGTCCCCGCCCGCTGTCCGCCTGGCTGCTGCTCGGCCTGGTCGCTCTCGCGATCATGAGCGGGGCGCTGGTCGCCGGCAACAATGGCGGCCTCATCTACAACAGTTTCCCGTTGATGGGCGGCGAGCTGGTTCCAGCGGACTATCGCAGCGACAGCGACTGGATCGCCGATGCGCTGGAGAACCCGGTGACGGCCCAGTTCCACCACCGCCTGCTGGCGGTCGCGGCCCTGCTGGCGGTGGCCGCGGCGTGGGTGCGCGGCGGCCGCCTGCGCGCCCGGAGAAGCGAGCATGTCCTCCTCGCCACCGCCCTGCTCCAGACAGGCCTCGGTCTTGCGGCGCTGCTCGCCGTCGTACCCCTCGGCCTCGCCGCGCTCCACCAGTTCGGAGCCGTGCTGCTGCTTGCCGCAGTCCTGTTCCACACTCACGGCGCTGCCGTTATGCAAAGTATAGATAAAGAATAAACCTGTAAACCTTGAGCTATACAGTAAAATAAGGCCAGAACAAGCAAACATAAGGTAAATCATAGAATATAATCCAAGTCCTTCCCGTCATTGAAAATTCATCGCTTCCATGCAAGCTTATTCAGGCTCAACGGTTATCTGGACTTAAGGAGTTCTTTTCGATGACGGAGCGATTGGCCGAAACGGCCGAGGATGTATCGCGGCTGGCATTCGGTTTCATGGCTTCCAAGGCGCTGTTTGCGGCGCTGCATGTCGATGTCTTCAGCCAGCTTGCGGACGGCCCGAAGACGGCGGGCGCGCTTGCCGAGAAGACGAAGGTTCCGGTCAACCGGATCACGACGCTGATGACGGCGCTGACCACGATCGGCCTGGTGGACCGGGAAGAGGAGAGCTATTTCAACGCGCCGGCCGCCACGGCCTTCCTGGTGCGCGGCGCGCGCAACGATTTCGGCGACTATCTGCGCTACCAGATCGACCGGCAGATGTATCCGTTCCTGATCCAGTTGAACGAGGTGATGGACGGGTCGCTCGAGCCGGAGGCCGTGGACAGCTACCAGCACTGGATGTCGGACCCGGAGCAGGCCGCGCTCTACAGCGAGGCGCAGCACGCGGGCTCGCTCGGGCCCGGCCGCACGCTGGCGCGGCTGGTGGACCTGTCCGACTGCCACAATCTGCTGGATGTCGGCGGTGGCACGGGGGCCATGACCATCCGGCTGCTGGAGACCTTTCCCGACCTCGTCTCGACGATCATCGACTTCCCCAATGTCGCCGAGATCGGCTGGCGGTTCATCACCGAGGCCGGGATGGTGGACCGGGTGCGCTACATCCCCGCCAATGCGCTGGAAACCGAATGGCCGACCGAACAGGACGCGATCCTGATGTCCTACCTGTTCAGCGGCGTTCCCGGCTCCGAACTGCCGCGGCTGGTGCAGCAGGCTTATGACTGCCTCTCTCCCGGCGGCCATTTCATCGTCCACGACTTCATGGTGGAGGACGACCGCACCGGCCCGCCCATGGCGGCGCTCTGGCAATTGCAGCACATGGCCTTCACGCCGGAGGCGCGCTCGGTCACGCCCGGCTGGCTGAAGGGCCGGATGCTGGAAGTCGGCTTCGCCGTGCCCCGGGACGAGGAGATGGTGCCCGGCATGACCCGCCTGATCCACGCCCGCCGCCTGGACTAGCGCGGGTCGCGGCGGCCTCTGCGCCGCCATTGCCTTGACAAGGCGGGAAGGCCCCGGCTAACCGGGTCACGAAAGCGTCACCGGATTATGCCCTTACGGGCATCGGGGCAAGCTGGAGCGGCAGACGCCATGCCGACCTTGACCGGAACAGACCCTGAGACTGCGGCGCGGCAGCGCTGGATGGCCGTTCTGGCAAAGGCGGAGGACGGCGCGCTGGAAGCCGCCTGGGCCGGTCTCGCCGACAAGCCCGGATACCGGTTCCTGCGCCCGCCGGAGACGGGCCTCGTCATGGTTCGCGGCCGCGCCGGCGGAACCGGCAGCGCCTTCAACATGGGCGAGATGAGCGCGACGCGCTGCGCCGTCCAGCTCGAAGGCGGCGCGGTCGGCATCGCCTATGTCGCGGGGCGCAGCGCGCGCCATGCCGAGCTGGCGGCGGCGTTCGACGCCCTGCTCCAGCAGCCGGAACTTCGCGGCGTGCTGGAGGACGCGGTGATTGCGCCGCTGGAAACCTCCCAGAAGTCCCGGCGCGAGGAGGAACGCGCGAAAGCCGCCCGCTCGCGCGTCGAGTTCTTCGCCATGGCCCGGGAACGGGAGTGAGTCCAGTGGCTGCGGCGGTCACCGCATCGGTGCTTGGCCCGGGCTTCGCCGCGCCGGTGCCGGACAGCCAGCAGGTCTTTCGCCGCGTGCTCGCGGCAATGGCGGAACCCGGCTCCGTGCATGAAATCGCGGTCGGGATGACGCCGCCGCCCCCGCTCGACCCGGCGACCGCGGCGGTCTGCCTGACCTTGCTCGACTTCGAGACGCCCGTCTGGCTGGACGCCGCGGCGGATACCGGCGAGACGCGGTCCTGGCTCCGTTTCCATTGCGGCTGCCCGCTGGCCGCCGATGCGGGCGCCGCGCGCTTCGCCGTCCTGGCCGCTCCGGCGGCGATGCCGCCGCTCGCCGGTTTTCCCCTGGGCTCGGAGGCCTATCCCGACGAGAGCGCGACGCTCATCATCCAGGCGGCCTCGCTCGAGGCGGGCGAGGCGGTCTCGCTCGGCGGTCCCGGAATCGAGGATCGCCGGGCGTTCCGCGCGGCCGGTCCCGGCGAAGATTTCTGGAAGCAGCGCCGGGAGCTGGAGGCCCTGTTCCCCCAAGGCGTGGACCTCGTTTTCACGGCGGGGGCAAGCCTGGCGGCCGTACCGCGCTCAACGCATGTGAGGGTTTGAGATGTATGTCGCGGTCAAGGGCGGCGAAAAGGCCATCGAGGCGTCCCACCGGCTGCTGGACGCGGTGCGCCGGGGCGATCCGAGCGTGCCCGAAATCTCGACGCGCCAGATATCGGAGCAGCTCGGGCTTGCCGTCGACCGGGCGATGGCCGAAGGCTCGCTCTACGACCGGGAGCTGGCGGCGCTGGCGATCAAGCAGGCCCGGGGGGACATCATCGAGGCGGTGTTCCTGCTGCGCGCCTACCGCACGACCCTGCCGCGCCTCGGCAACAGCGAACCCGTCGATACGGGGCGCATGACGATCCGGCGCCGGATTTCTGCGACCTTCAAGGACATTCCGGGCGGACAGATCCTGGGCCCGACCTACGACTACACGCACCGCCTGCTGGATTTCCGCCTCGCCGGCGAAGGGGAGGCCGGCGGCGAAGGCTCCGTCCCGGAGGAGCGGACCGACCCTCCCTCCGACGAGCCGATGCCCCGCGTCGCGGACCTGCTGGGACGCGAAGGCCTGATGGAAGAAGACGAGGACCCCGTGGCGGACGAAGGGCCGCCGACGGACATAACGAGGGAGCCGCTCCGCTTCCCGGCCGACCGCGACGCCCGGCTCCAGGCGCTCGCGCGCGGCGACGAGGGGTTCCTGCTGGCGCTCGGTTACTCGACCCAGCGCGGTTTCTCGAACACCCACCCCTTCGCCGGCGAAATCCGCTACGGCGCGGTTGCGGTCGAAATCGTGCCGGAAGAGCTCGGTTTCCCCGTCGAGATCGGCGAGATCGAGGTGACCGAAGTGGAGATGGTCAACCAGTTCAAGGGCAGCGCCAGCGCCCCGCCCCAATTCACGCGCGGCTACGGGCTCGTCTTCGGCCACCAGGAGCGCAAGGCCATGTCGATGGCGCTGGTGGACCGCGCGCTCCGCGCGGCCGAACTGGACGAAGCCGCGGCCTCCCCCGCGCAGGACGAGGAATTCGTCCTCTACCACAGCGACAATGTCGAGGCGTCGGGCTTCGTGCAGCACCTGAAGCTGCCGCATTATGTCGATTTCCAGTCCGAGCTCGAATTGCTGCGCAAGCTCCGGGCCGAACTCGAAGACGCGCCCGCCGAGGCGGCGGAATAGGCGCGGATGACGGAGGACGGCTACAACTTCGCCTATCTGGACGAGCAGACCAAGCGGATGATCCGCCGGGCGATCCTCAAGGCGGTCGCCATTCCGGGCTACCAGGTGCCGTTCGGCAGCCGCGAAATGCCGCTTCCCTACGGCTGGGGCACAGGCGGCATCCAGGTGACCGCCAGCATCATCGGCCGGGACGACACACTCAAGGTCATCGACCAGGGCGCCGACGACACCGTCAACGCCGTCAGCATCCGGAAGTTCTTCGCGCGCACGGCGGGCGTCGCGACCACGGAGCGCACCGAAGACGCCACCATCGTCCAGACCCGGCACCGGATACCGGAAACGCCGCTCGCGGCCGGCCAGATCCTCGTCTACCAGGTGCCCATTCCGGAGCCGCTGCGCTGGCTGGAGCCCAGGGAGGCGGAGACGCGCAAGATGCACGCGCTCGAGGAATACGGCGCGATGCATGTGCGCCTCTACGAGGACATTGCCCGCTTCGGGCATATCGCCACCTCCTACGACTATCCCGTTCGGGTGAACGGCCGCTACCTGGCGCGGCCCTCGCCGATCCCCAAGTTCGACAACCCGAAGATGGACCGCCTGCCGGCGCTGCAATTGTTCGGCGCGGGCCGCGAGAAGCGCATCTACGCCATCCCGCCCCATACGGAGGTCCGGAGCCTCGATTTCGACGACCACCCGTTCGAGGTCCAGACGTGGGACGAGGCGTGCGCGTTCTGCGGCGCCGCAGACAGCTTCCTCGACGAGATCGTGACCGACGACCGGGGCGGGCGCCTGTTCGTGTGCTCGGACACGGACTATTGCGGCAAGCGCCGCGCGGCCGGACACACCGGCTCCGCCACCCGGGACCCGGAACGGGGCGGGGCCTGACATGCCGCCGGGCGCGCCGCCGCTGCTTTCCGCCAGGGGCGTGACGAAGTTCTACGACGCCATTCCCGGCTGCCGCGACGTGTCGTTCGACATCTGGCCCGGCGAGGTGCTCGGCATTGTCGGCGAGTCCGGCTCCGGCAAGACGACGATGCTGAACTGCATATCCGCCCGCCTGGAGCCGACTTCGGGCACGGTGGAGTACGCCACGCGGCACGACGGCCCGGCCGACATCTACCGCATGAGCGAGCCGGTCCGCCGGCTGCTGATGCGGACCGACTGGGGCTTCGTCCACCAGAACCCGCAGGAGGGCCTCCGCATGGGGGTGAGCGCGGGCGCCAATATCGGCGAGCGGCTGATGGCGGTGGGCGCGCGCCACTACGGCAACATCCGGGAGGCCGCCGCCGACTGGCTCGACAAGGTCGAGATGGATACGGGCCGCATGGACGACCTGCCCTTCACCTTCTCGGGCGGCATGCAGCAGCGCCTGCAGATCGCGCGCAACCTGGTGACGGCGCCCCGCATCGTGTTCATGGACGAGCCCACGGGCGGGCTCGACGTGTCCGTCCAGGCGCGGCTCCTCGACCTGCTGCGCGGCCTCGTTGCCGACCTCGGGCTCGCGGCCGTCATCGTCACGCACGACCTCGCCGTCGCGCGCCTCCTGTCGCACCGCCTGCTGGTCATGCGCCGGGGCAAGGTGGTGGAATCCGGCCTGACCGACCAGGTGCTCGACGATCCCGAGCACCCCTATTCGCAACTCCTCGTGTCTTCGGTGCTCCATCCGTGAAGGCGAAAGGCGGCGCACAGTGACGGCCATGGTCGAAGTCGAGGGACTGGCGAAGACCTTCACCCTGCATAACCAGGGCGGCGTGCGCCTGCCGGTGCTGGCCGGTTTCGACCTTGCCGTCGCGGCCGGCGAGTGCGTCGCGCTTCACGGTCCCTCCGGCATCGGCAAGAGCACGGTGCTCCGCTGCATCTACGGCAACTACCGGGCCGACCGGGGCCGCATCCTCGTCCGGCACGGGGGCGGAAGCGTGGACATGGCGGCGGCGCATCCGCGCGGGATCCTCGCCGTTCGCAGGGAAACGCTGGGCCATGTCAGCCAGTTCCTGCGCGTGATCCCGCGCGTGGCGGCGGAGGACGCGGTCGCCGAGCCGCTGCGCCTCCGCGGCACCGACCCGCAGGAGGCGAGGCAGGCGGCGCGCGCCATGCTGCGGCGGCTCAACATTCCGGCCGCGCTGCACCGGCTGGCGCCGGCGACCTTCTCCGGCGGCGAGCAGCAACGGGTCAATCTCGCCCGCGTCTTCGTCGCCGACTATCCCGTGCTGCTGCTGGACGAGCCGACCGCGTCGCTGGACCGGGAAAACCGGGAGGCCGCCATCGCCCTCATTCGGGAAGCCGCCGGGCGCGGAGCAGCGATCGTCGGAATTTTCCACGATGCGGAGGTGCGGGCCGCGGTGGCGACAAGGACCGTTCCGCTCACCGCCGCAAGGGAGGCGGCCTGATGGCAGACTTCACGATCACCAATGCCCGGATCGTCACGCGGGACGAAATCGTGTCCGGCGCCGTCGAAGTGACCGGCGGGCGGTTTTCGGCGGTCGGCGACGGAGCCGTCCGTTCCGGCGCGGCGCTGGACTTCGAGGGCGACTATCTGCTGCCCGGCCTCGTCGAGCTCCACACCGACAATCTGGAGCGCCATTTCACCCCGCGCCCCGGCGTCGCGTGGCCGGCGGAGGCCGCGGTCCTGGCCCATGACAGCCAGCTCGCCGCCGCCGGCATCACGACCGCGCTCGATACCGTGCGGATCGGCGGCGGCGACAAGGCCCGCCCGAAACATCTCTCCCGCATGGCGGATGCCGTAAAGGGGGCGATGCGATGGGGCGTGCTGCGCGCGGAGCATTTCCTGCACCTGCGCTGCGAGGTCTCCAGCCCCGACCTGATGGCGCATTTCTCGCCCTTCATGGATGACGCGCTGGTCCGTCTGGTGTCCCTGATGGACCACACGCCCGGCCAGCGGCAATTCGTCGATCTCGACAAGCACCGCCAGTACTACCAGGGCCGCTACGGCCTGAACGACGATGAGATGGACGATTATGTGAAGGCCAAACAGCAGGCCCAGCAGCAGTTCAGCGCCCGCCACCGGTCGCAGGTCGTCGAGGCGCTGAAGGGCCGGAACGTCACGCTCGCAAGCCATGACGACGCCACGGTCGAGCATGTCGAGGAGTCGGTGCGCGACGGCGTCGCCATCGCCGAGTTCCCCACCCGCCTCGAAGCCGCAGAAGCCGCGCGGCGCCACGGCCTCGCCGTGTTGATGGGCGCGCCCAACCTGGTGCTCGGCGGCTCGCATTCGGGAAACGCCTCGGCCCTGGAGCTGGCGGCTTCCGGACTGCTGGACATGCTGTCGTCCGACTATGTGCCGGCGAGCACCCTCCAGGGCGTGTTCCTGCTGCGCGACGGCGTGCCGGGCATGACGCTTCCGCAGGCCGTCGCGGTGGCGGCGGCCAACCCGGCGCGCGCCGTCGGCCTGGAGGATCGCGGCGAGGTCGCCGCCGGCAAGCGGGCGGACTTCATCCGCGTCAGGGAAATCGAGGGCAGCGCCGTCGTGCGCGGCACATGGCGCGAGGGGCAGCGGGTCGTTTAGGGGAAGAGCGAAGCATGTCGGCAGCGGACCGGATTCTGGAAATCCTGGAAACAAACGGCGCGGCGCAGTATGGCGACGAGGCCGTCAGCCAGCTTCAGCATGCGCTGCAATGCGCGCATCTGGCGGAACGCTCTGGCGCGACGGACGCGCTGGTGGTCGCGGCGCTGCTGCACGATTTCGGGCACCTGATCCACAAGCTCGGCGAGGACGCCGCCGCCAGGGGCATCGACGCCCGCCACGAGGCGCTGGGGCGCAAATACCTGGCCCGCTGGTTCAACGAGGACGTGACCGCGCCCGTCGGCCTGCATGTCGATGCCAAGCGCTGGCTCTGCGCAACGGAACCGGACTATTTCGACACGCTGTCGCCCGCCTCCGTACGCAGCCTGGAATTGCAGGGCGGCCCCTTCAGCGAGGCCGGGGCGGCCGCCTTCATCGCGCAGCCCCATGCGCGGGACGCGCTCGCCGTCAGGCGCTGGGACGAGCAGGCAAAGGACCCGAAAGCCGCCACCCCGGGACTCGGCCGCTACCGCTCCCGCATCGAAGCCGCGATCCGGAATTGACCGGCGGCTGCCTCGCGCTCGTCGTCGGCCCGAGCGGCGCCGGCAAGGACACGCTGATCCGGCGGGCCGCGGCCGAACTGGAGCCGGACGCGCGTTTCTGCTTCCCCCGGCGTTGCATCACGCGGCCCGCCGGAGACCCGCATGAGGACCATGTCGCGCTGACGGAGGCGGAATTCCGCACGCGCGAGCGGGCCGGCGAATTCGGCCTGGTCTGGCGCGCGCACGGCCTCGGCTACGCGCTGCCGGCGACGGTGGGCGGCCTTGTCGCCGAGGGGCGCGTCGTCGTGGCCAACGTGTCGCGGACCGTCGTCGGCGAGGCGCGAAGCCGGTTTCCCCGGGTCGCCGTCATCCAGGTGGCGGCGAGCCGGGAAACGCTGGCTCTCCGCCTGGGCGAAAGGGGCCGCGAAGCGCCGGAGGACCGCGCCGGCCGGCTCGCCCGGCGGCTGCCTGGCGTCGGGGGCCGGAACGTCCGCACCGTCGTCAATGACGGCCCGCTGGAACCCGCGGTCGAAGCCTTCGTGGAGGCGCTGCGCTCCTGTGCGGAATAAGGCCGCCTACTCGGCGGCTTCCGCGGAAACCGGCGCCTCGACGATCCGGGTCTCGAAGTTCGCCGGCGCGACGATCTCCAGCACCTCGAAGTCCTTGGAGCAGGCAATCTCGCGGTGGGCGATGCCGGGGCGCTGGTTGATGCAGTCGCCTTTCTCGATGCGCCGCACACCCTGCCCTTCATACTCGAACTCGGCCCAGCCGTTCAGCACCATGACGAACTGGAAGGTGCAGTCATGGACATGCCAGTGCTGCACCTCGTCCTTCATTTCCTTGCCGTTCGCCTTGACGATATGGGCGATATAGTCGCCCTTGGTCGCCGCCTTGATGCCGAGGTCGCGATATTCGAAAATCTCGCGCAGCCCCTCCGTCCAGACGGCCTCCGAAGCCTTGTTGTGTCCGAATTCCCAATTGTCGGTCATGGCGTCCTCCGCTCGATGCTGCGGGCAATCCTACAACCCGCCCCCCGAAGCGTAAATCGGGCCGGCGCTTCGTGCTATTGATGCACCTTCGGAGACCGCGGCCGAAGCCCAGGGGAGACTGCCGATGACCGAAGCCCGCACCGACCTTTCGCAATGGCGCGAGCCGCATGCGCTCGTCGAGACCGGCGCGCTCGAAAAGATCCTCGGCGAGAGCGGGCTGCGCGTCGTGGACTGCACCACATGGCTGAGGCCCGCGGAGCCGGGCGACGACGCCCCCTACCGGGTCGTCCCCGGCCGGGCCGAGTACGACGCCGGGCATATTCCGGGCGCCGTCTTCCTCGACATCCAGGGGATGATTTCCGACCCCGGGACGCGCCTCAAATTCATGGCCCCGCCGGCCGAGCGCTTTGCGGACGCGATGGGCGCGCTCGGCATCGGCGACGACACCCGCGTGGTGCTCTACTCGGCCGGCAGCATCATGTGGGCGACCCGCGTCTGGTGGATGCTGCGGGCGTTCGGGTTCGAAGGCGCGGCCGTGCTCGACGGCGGCTGGGAGAAGTGGAAGGCGGAGGGCCGCCCCGTTTCTTCGGAGCCGGGGCGCTATCCGCCCGCGCGCTTCACCGCTTCGCCCGCATCCGGCCGGTTCGTGGACCGCGACTATGTGCGTTCCCGGCTGGACGACGCCGACACCGTCATGGTGAATGCGCTCGCGCCCGCCTTCCATCTGGGCGAGGGGCCGAGCCGCTACGGCAGGCCCGGGCGCATTCCCGGCAGCGTCAACGTGCCGGCGGCCAGCCTGCTCGATCCGTCGAACGGCGCCTTCGTGGCGCTGGACGAGGCGCGGCGACTGCACGAGGAGGCCGGGATCGACCGGGGCCGGCATGTCGTCGCCTATTGCGGCGGCGGCATTTCCGCCACGGTCGGCCTGTTCCTCCTGCACCAGCTCGGCTATGACGACCTCACCCTCTATGACGGCTCGATGGGAGACTGGGCCCCGGACCCCGGCCTGCCGATAGAAACGGGCCCGCAACCGCCCTCGCGCCGTGGGAGCCAGCCATGACACTCCGGTTCCGCAAGCTTCATCCCCGGTTCGCCGCCGAGGCGGGTCCGGTCGATCTCCGCACCGTGCATGACGAGGAGTCGCTGGAGCGCATCCGGGAAGCGATGGACGAATACGCCGTGCTCGTCTTCCGGGACCAGGCGTTCTCGGGCGGGGAGCAGCTCGATTTCGCCGCGCGGCTCGACGGCGAGCTCCACCGCAAGACCGGCTTCAGCGTCCTGCAGAAGAACCGCTTCGGCGACGAGGCGCTCTCCGATGTCTCGAATGTCGATGCCAGCGGCCGGATCGCGGAAGCGGACAGCCGCAAGCGCCTCTACAGCCTCGGCAACCGCCTCTGGCACACCGACGCCTCGTTCCAGGACCCGCGCGGGCGCTACTCGATGCTGGCGGCCCTCGTGGTGCCGCCGGTGCCGGCCGACACCGAGTTCGCGGACATGCGCGCCGCATACGACACGCTGGCGGAGGAGACGAAAGCGAGCCTGGAAGGCCTCCGCGTGCACCATTCCATCGCCTACTCGCGCGTGACCCTCGGCTTCGAGTTCTCGGAGGAAGAGGCCGACCGGCTCAAGGGCGCCATCCAGCCGCTGGTGCTGGAAAACCCGCGCACCGGGCGGCGCTCCCTCTACCTCGCCTCGCACGCGTCGCGGATCCTCGACCGGCCCGTTCCCGATGGCCGGCTCCTCCTGCGCGATCTCATGGAGCACGCGACCCGGCCCGACTTCGTGT
>JAJDYL010000008.1 GCA_022825195.1 Alphaproteobacteria bacterium | reverse complement strand
GGCGGCAGGCTCGCTCAGCGGTCCCGAGCTGGTGGCCGATTCGGTGGCGAAGCCGGTCGGCGTCTGGCTGCCGGCCGGCGCCCATGCCTCGGCGATCGTGCTGGCCGGCGTCGATGCCTCGGCCGGCATCTCGTCGCAGGGCGATCCGCGCCCGGTGCTGATGCGCATCACCGGTCCCGCCTGGACCGCGGCGGAGGACGGCATGGCCCTTCAGGTCGATGTCGACGGCTGCACGGTGACGGGCGCCGCCCATGGCGATCTCTCCTCCGAGAAGGTCTATGTGCGCTTCCGGACCATGACCTGCGCCGGGCCCAGGCCGGGCACGGTGGTCGAGACGCCGGTGGCGGGCTTCGTCGCCGGTTCCGGCAAGACCGGGGTGCGGGGACCCGTGGTGAGCCGCGAGGGCGCGCTGGTCGAACGGGCCTTCCTCGCCGGCATGGTCTCCGGCGTCGGCCAGGGCGTCTCCCAGGCCTTCCAGCCGCAGGCGGTGGCCACGGGCGCGGGCGGGGCGGCGGTCGCCAACACCGCGCTCGGCGATATCGGCCGCGCCGGTCTCGGGGCGGGCGCGTCTTCCGCGGGCCAGAAGGTGGCCGACTACATGATCCGCCGCGCCGAGCAGTACCAGCCGGTGGTCCAGCTCCAGGCCGGCACGAAGGTGACGCTGGTGTTCCTCGAAGGCGCCCGCATCGACGGCCGCGCCGTACGGACCGAATCCAGTCAGGGAGGAAAGTGAGATGAGCGCAAGGACGAAATACGCGCCGCGCATGATGGCGGCTCGTTCCGGCTCCCGGATCGGGTCCGGGACAGGCTCCCGAGCCAGGATACCGGCTGCCGCGTTTGCCGCGCTGCTGCTGGCCGGCTGCTCGTCGGGCCATGTCGGCGACGACTGGCAGTGCCCGCTGGCGTCGGGCGGGTCCTGCGCCAGCGTCGCCGCCGCCGATCCGGCGGTGCCGAAGACGGACGCCGCGCCGGAAAGTGCGCTCGGACAGCCGATCCGGCTGCTGCCTCGCGAATGGGGAGCGGACGACGCGGACCGCACGGCCGCGCCGGGGACGGCAACCCTCTCCTGCGAGGCGAACTGCGGCTTCGATCCCTTCGGATGGCTCGCCCGGCTGCTCGGAGCGGAGACCGAGGACGGCGAGCGCCCCGCTCGGGATGCCCGTCCATTGATGGACGGCGCCGGGGGTGAGATGGCGCCCAAGCCGTCAGCCGACAAGCAGGAAAGCGACGCCGGGACACCCGCCGCCTCCCGGACGTCCGGCACGAACACCGACGATCTGCGCACCGGGGAGGTCGTGGCGCGCATCTGGATCGCCCCCTTCGTCGATAGCGAGGGCATCTACCGCGAGGCTTCCCATGTCCGGGTGGTGCTGGAGCCGGCCGGCTGGAGGCTGAATTGAGCCTGTCCCCCGACACGGCGGTGGGCCGCCTGCTCGAACTGTTCGAGGGCCCGGAGGCGCCGGGGCCGTGGACGCCGCCGGCCATGCCGGCCGCGCTGCACTCCCTGCTGCCCTGGCGCGCCTTCGACGAGTCGAGCGAACTCTATGTCAACGCGGAGTCGGTCGGGTTCGTGCTGGAGCTGCCGCCCTTCGCCGGCATCGACGCCGAGACCCTGGGGGCGCTCGCCGGCACGCTGGCCGACGCCGCGCCCGAACGCTGCACCATCCAGGTTCTCCACTGGGCGAGCCCGCGCTTCGGCGCCGCCTTCCGCGCCTGGGCCGGGCCGCGCACACAGGCGGAGGGCGCGCTGGGCCGCATGGGCGCGCGCCGCCGCGATCTTCTCTCCCCGGGCGGCTGGCGGCGGCTGCATGACGGGGGACCGCCCTTCACGCTTTCGGACTACCGGGTGTTCGTCACCGCCTGCCTCGCAAGCGGACCGGGCCCGGCCGCGGAGACCGCCCTCGGCGCCTTCCGCCGGGCGCTGGAGGGAACGCTCGCCTCCGCCGGGGCCACGGCGCGGCGGCTGGAGCCGGATGCGCTGCTGTCGCTCGCCGCCGAACTGGTCATGCCCGATATCGCCGGCCGCCATGACGGCGAGACCGAGCGTCCGATCCGGCGCTGGGCACCGCGCGATCCCCTGCACGAACAGTGCATCGCGCCCGGACGGGCGCTGACCGTGACCCCGCGCGGCCTCGCCTTCCACGATGCCGAAGGCGAAGACGTGGCGGTGCGGGTGCTCTCGGCGCTCGCCTTCCCGGAAGTGTGGCCGGGCTGGCGCGGCAATGCGCTGATCGGCGACTTCCACCGCGATTTCCTCCAGCCCGGCTGCCCGGTGCTGACCTGCCTCACCGTCATGACCGGCGACGCCGCCTCGGGCGAGCGCGCCTTCCTCAAGGCGGCGCGGGCGACCCAGCAGGCCGGCACCGGCATTGCACGATACCTCCCCGGCCTGCCCGAGAAGGCCAGAGACTGGCAGACCGTCACCGAGCGCCTCAAGGACGGCGAACGGCTGGTCCGCGCCTGCTACATGGCGGCGGTCTACGCGCCGCTCGATGCCCTCGACGAGGCCGAGCAGGCGGTGCGCGCGATCTATCACGGCCAGGGCTGGCGGGTCGGGGCCGAGCGCTACATGCAGCTGCCCTCCTGGCTCGCCTGCCTGCCCATGGCGTCCGCCGGCGGTCTCGACGCCGATCTCGAACGCATGGGCCGCATGAAGACCCTGCTCACCTCCTCGGCGGTCAATCTCGCGCCGCTCCACGGCGAGTGGCGCGGACAGCCGCAGAGCCCCGAAAATCCGCCCGCGCTCTTCCTGATCGGGCGGCGAGGGCAACCGGCCGGCTGGTCGCCGTTTGCCAACGAGGCCGGCAACTACAATGTCGCCGTCACCGGCAAGTCCGGCTCGGGCAAGTCGGTGCTGATGCAGGAGCTGGTGACGGGCCTGGTCGGCGCCGGCGGCGAGGCCGTGGTGATTGATGACGGACGGTCGTTCCAGCACACGGCCGAGGCGCTCGGCGGCGCGTTCATCGCCTTCGGCAAGGACCCCGCCTGCCTCAACCCCTTCGCCATGATCGACGCCGGGACGGCCGAGCATGACGGCGATTACCGGGAAGAGTGCTTCGCCATGCTGGCCGGCGTCATCGGCCGCATGGCAAGGCGAAGGGGCTCCATCGACGATATCGAGGCCGCGCTGATCGCCGAGGCCATCGCGCAGGCCTGGGACGACGCCGGCAACGAAGCCGACCTGGGGACCGTCCGGAAGAACCTCCACGCCCGCGACGACCGCCGCGCCGCCGACATGGCCACCGCGCTCGGTCCCTGGTGTCCGGGCGGAGCGATGGGGCGGCTCTTTGCCGGCGCGCACACGCCGGCGCTCGACCGGGCGCTCACCGTGTTCGAACTGGCCGAGCTCAAGGGACGGGGCGATTTGCAGGCGGTGGTCCTCATGCTGGTGGTCTTCCTCGCCACCCAGCGCATGTATCACGGCCCCCGCACCCGCGCGAAGGCCATCGTCATCGACGAGGCCTGGGACCTGCTCTCCGGCGAGGACAGCCGGGCGTTCCTGGAAGGCGCCGCAAGACGCGCCCGCAAATATCGCGGCGCGCTGATTACCGGCACGCAGTCGGTCAACGACTACTACGCCAATCCGGCGGCACGGGCGGCCTGGGAGAACTCCGACTGGGTGATCTTCCTCGCCCAGAAGGACGAGTCGGTCGAACTGCTCAAGTCCGAGAAGCGCATCCATTGCGATCCCGGCATGGAGCGCGCCTTGAAGAGCCTCACCACCGCCGACGGCCGCTATGCCGAGCTGGTGCTGCACGGCCCCGACGGCTGGCGGGTGGCGCGGCTGGTGCTCGATGCCTGGTCGGTGGCGCTGTTCTCCTCGCGCGGCCCCGCCTTCGCCGCGGTCGAGCGCCTCAAGGCGCAGGGGCTCTCCACCGTCGAGGCCATCGACCGGCTCGCGGGGGACGCTCCCCCTGCCGGTCCAGGACATTCCGAAACCACCGAACGAAAGGGAGAGAGCGCATGACCGTGAACCCTGCCGGCGCGAACCCGCCGGCGCCGCTCATCTGGCCGGGCGATCCGGAGGACGTGACGGCCGAGGACGTCGACTTCGAGGCTTTGGCCCATGTGCTGGCCAATACCTGCCGCCGGGGCGGGTGCT
>JAJDYL010000185.1 GCA_022825195.1 Alphaproteobacteria bacterium | reverse complement strand
CGCCGCTACCGACGCTTCGTCACCGGCCTCACGACCGATAACGCACGGCTCGCGGTGGAAACGCGGTCGGCTACTCCTTCGTTCCGCAGGACTTTCACCCGCTACCCCCACACCAGTTAGCCTGGCGCTCGAAGTGTCATGTTTTGTCATGGGGCCGGCCTCCGCCTCCCGCGCATAATGCGCGCGCGTTTCGCGGCGGCGCGTGCGCGCCCGCGTGCGCGGGGCGGCGGGCGGGACCCCTGCCGGAATGTCATGGAATGTCATGATGTGTGTGGCAAAACATTCTTTGCCACACACACATCACCATACTGACATGAAGCTCAATGGACTCCCGTTTCCTCGTGTTAATACAGTATCTTGTCTTTGATATCAACCATGGAATCATTGGACATATGACCATGGCGACTGGATAGGAGTATCGGAAAAAAGTTACATGCGGGTGTTGAAGAAGGCTTGCGAAATCAGTGGCAAGAAGGGTCTGAGTGGAATGAGCATGGATAGGGATTTTCCTTCTGTCATGGTCATATTATATGCAGAATTGCATGGCGCTCCATGATTCCGATGGGGCATATGGGTGAAATCATTCCATATGCGCATTCGATGATACACTCTATATGGACGGAGGCAGCCGGCGCAACCGGGCAGGAGGCGGGTAAATGGCGGGAAGACCGGTGGGGGAGAAGCGGAAGGCGCGCTGCGTGATGGCAACCGACGCCGAGTGGGGAATGATCCACGAGGATGCCAAAGCGGAACGGCTGTCGGTCTCCGAATATGTCGTACGGGTGCTGCTCGACTGGCGGGACCTGAAGGGTTCAACAGGTGCCGGTAGCGGGTGAGAGGAAGGTCGGATGAAGCTTGCGAAGCCCTATTGTATCTACTGCTCGCCGGAGGCGTGGGAACGGATCAGCAGGCGGGCCAGAAAATGGAAATTGAAAATTTCGCGCCTCGGATGGTTCTGTTGCCAGCGAGCGGCGGGCGAGGGAACGGGTGGGACGCCGGAGCCGTCCGGACATCCTCTTGTACTGACCGAGGACAGACAGCGCCGCCTCTGCGAGGACGCGCTGTCCGTCTCGCGGTCCGGCCAATTCGTCTTTCGCGCTCCGGGAGGCGGGAAGGCGACCGTGACGGTCGGGGAAGCTGCCCGGCTGCTGCTTCTTGCCGAAGAGGAGGGTCTGTTGTGACGAAGCCGCGCAATCGAAAGCCCGGCATGAACCATACGGTCTCCCTGACCAGGGAAGAGCGGGAGCAGATCGGCGCCTGGGCGGCCGAGCGCGGAAAGTCGTTCTCGGCCTGGTTCGTCGAATGCGCGTTGACCGTGGACCCGTTTCCGGAGGCAACGCCGGCCCGGCCGCTGGTGCTGGATGCGGAGGAACAACGCGGCCTCTCCCTTACCCTGGCGTCTGCTGCCCGCAACATGCGTTCCGGCCGGGAAGCGCCGCCGAATCTTGCTGACGGTTTGCGCGCCCTGCTGGAAGCGCGGCTCAAGGCGATGGCCCGCGACGGTCGAACCGATCAGGCCGCCGAACTGCTTCGCCGGGTGCTTGGCGAAAAGCGCGCTTCGGTGGTCATGGCGGCGGTTCTGCCGGAGACGGTGGAAGTGTCGAAATCACACGAGAGGCCGGAAGGATCAGGGTCCGACGAAGGCCCCGACCTGACAGCGCCGCCGCAACCCGATCTGTTCGGAGGGGGCGCCGGCAAGTCGGCCGGTGGCGCCTGATGCCGTCACTACCTGTCCGCGAACCGGGTATGTGCGACAGGCACCAGCGCTTCAGTCCAATCGGATGGCTGACCGGCATCCAGGCTGCGGCCCGCCGGGCAACAGGTCCAATATTCAAGTCCGGCTCCACCGCAGCATCAGGTCGTTGCGGATATAGCGGGCGATCCTGTCGGCCTGTTGTTGCGCGCCGTTGCGGCGGGAGTCGAACTGCCCCGCGTCCATGGTGAAAAGGCGCCCCAGGTTCCGCATGCGCCGGTGGGTTTTCGCCTTGCCGCTTTCGTATTCCGGGTCGTCGAAGCCCATCACCTCGATGACGTAGCGCGCCGCATCCCCGAGCAGGTGACGGCCTCCGGCGGGGCCGCCGTCCGGTCCGTCCGGTCGCATGACGGTCAGGATGAAGTCGGGCCGGCAGGGGCCGCCGACGGTCTCGATGTCGAAGAGCGGCTTTTCGAGATCGACGCCAACGGTGCCGCCGAGCGCCTTGCCGAGGCCCGCATCGTTCTCCAGGCTCCGGATCAGGGAGCGCAGAGCGCCCAGAGCCCGGCGCTCATTGTGCGAGTCCACCGGGACGGGGCACCGGGCCGAGGCGATCGGCTGGGCGCAGGCCTCCAGGCATTCCCACCTTCCTGTCTCCGGGGACCGGCCCACCTCTCCGAGGAAGAGCCAGGGCCCCGCCACCCTGTTGCGCCCGATGGCCGGGCTGGCCACGTCGGCCAGCACCCGGACATGGCCAAGCGCCGGATGGGCCCGGTTGACCTCGCAGCCGTCGATGTCCCGCGCTATCCAGCACAGCCACGCGAACGGTGTGCCCTTCTCAGGCCGCTCCGCCCGGAGCCGGTCCAGGACCCTCGCGACATGGCCCGATGCCCATGCCTGCGGATCCGTGAACAGAAGATCGGACACGGCGACATCCTCCGGGGTGCGGAAGATCCCGGCCGCGCGCCCGATCCCGGCAAGCCAGTCCCCGGGGGATGCGAACCCTTCCGAGACGCTCAGCCTGTGCAGGCTTGCGGCCTGCATCAGCCTGCGCAGATGGCCGGCCAGGCTCGGGCTCCGGCTGCCCGTGCCGGGCCCCGCGATCCGCCGCTGCGGCCCCAGGCCCGGCCCTTCCTCCTCCGCGCGCTCCGCGACCGGGCGGAGCACGTCGCCGAAGACGATGTCAGGCATCCTCCTGCGCGCGCCCTCGCCGGGAGCGAAGAGGCAGCCCTCCACATGCGGGACTTCCGTTCTGGGAATGTTGGACAGGTGAACCAGACCGGTGTCCTTCTTCCTGGCCAGGGTGATGATAGGCCGCTCCCCGGGGCTTCCGTCGCGACAGTCGCAGAGAATCCACAGGCGCTCCGCCCACGCGGAAGTCACCGTCGCGCTGTAGACCGGATTCTCTCCGGGAAGATCGATGCCCTGCTTCACCCGGCGCAGGGCTTCCTCCTCCTCGGCCGAGAGCGCCCGGACAATGGAGAGCGGCGTCTTCGCCCTCCTCTTCGTTGTCAGGTGAAGAACCATGACAGGTCCCGAACCCCTTTCCCCGACGGACGTAGAATACGGCGAGGACTTCCGGGCCGATGCCGGCCGGGCCCCTGCGCCCCGCGGACCGGCAAGCGCCTGTCCCCCGCGTTCCTCACGGCGTGCGCCTCATGGACCAATACCACGACCGCCCGATGTCCAGCTCCTCCCGCCACAGTTCCTGCCGCTCTTCGCCCAGGACCCGCCCCTGGACGAGCGCTTCGGCCTCGCGTTCTTCCTCCCTGGCCCAGGTCGCGCGCAGGCAGCCCCCGACGGTCAGCCGGGCAAGCGGCAGGGTGCGCTCCCGGCAGGGCCGGCCGTCGGAGCGCGCCGTCTCGCGCAGCACGCAGGTGTCCGCATCCGGCAACAGCGCCGCGCGCCGTTCGAGAAGCTCGGCCTCGACATGCACGACGGCCTTGCCTCCGGTCCGGGCAAGGTGATCGCCGGCCGAAGGGTCGGGCGGCGCGTATTCGGTCCAGCACAGCAGGTCGCCGGCCACGACATCGCCGTTGCACAGGCGGGAGAAGCGTTGCGACGAGACAGGCCGCTCCCGCATCAGGGCCGCGTTGCGCAACTCCTCATGGGCCCAGTCCGCGCGCCGGACGGGGCCTTCCGCGAGTTCATCGGCGCGAATGTCCACATGCGGTTCGTTGCGTTTCGGCGCCACCCATTCCAGTTCCAGTTTGTCCTTCGACGCCAGCCCGCCGGCCAGTCCCGCCGCGACCACGACCAGCTCGCCGCGCCCCAGACGGGGATGATAGGCGACGCGCAGGCGGTCGCCCTCGACAAGCATTTCCTTGCCCGGCCAGCGCTGCCGGAACGCATGTCCGGCCTCCGGATCGCGAAGCCGCGCCCGTTCCGCGCGGACCATGTCCTCGACAAGCGCATCCTCCCTCACGACAAGGCGGTCGCGGTCGGGCGCCGTCTCGACAAATTTCTCGAGAAGGGTCCGCTTTTCGGGAAGGCTGCGCCAGTGCCCGTTCCGCCGGAGGTCGTCATCCTTGAGCACCGCCTCGGCCTCCGCCGCGAAACGCCGGCTCGCGTCATGCCAGTTCCGCCAGTCGGGCAGCAGCGTGAGCGGAAGGCCCTCGCTCTCCGCCTTCTCCCGGAGGCGGCGTTCCTCCTCCTCCAGTTCTTTCAGGTCGTGGAGGAGCATCCGGGCGATCTCCCATTCCGCCGCGCGGTCCGCATGCTCGTCGAGCACCGCCTGCAGCCGGCGCCGCTCCGCCTCATCGAGCTCCGAATCGTCGTGCAACTTCCCGGCGTCCTCGACAATCCCCGGCCAGTCGTCATGGTGGAAGGCCAGGACATCGCCGGCCGCCGCGTCGCCGCGAACCTTGTCCAGCCTGTCCATGACATCCAGGAACCCGTCCAGCGGCTCGTGCCGGCGGAGCCGCTCCAGCTGGACGGCAATACAGGCCCCGCCATCCCGGACCCCGTCGAAATCGACACCGTGGCGGCGCAGGTTTTTCTCGTCGAGGTAGGGGTCCGCGGTTTCCTTCAGCGCCTTCGCGAACTGCGAGAGCGGCCTGTAGTTGCTGAAGTCGGTGATCGAGAGATTCGGGTCCTGCCGGGCGCGCCGCCTGTATTGGCCTTCGAGACTGTTCCAGCGCCGTTCGTGCTCGCTTGCGCCTTCGAGGAACCCGGCGATCGCGGCGCACGCCTCGCGGCAGCCGCGGTCGTATTCCAGGATGCGGCCCGCCAGCACGGCCGCGGCCGCCGGCAGGTCCTTCAGTTCGGAGAATGCCCTTGCCTCAGCGGCGAAGGCGGCCCAGCCCTCCAGATGGAACGGCGGAACGCCCTCGTCCCTGGACCGGTCCACGACCTTCTCCCGTTCCGCCACCAAAGACGTCCAGGCTTCGTCGCGGTCCCTGCATGCCGTCAGTTGTCCGACGGCGGCCGCTATGGCGGCACGATCCTCCGCGAGCCGGTCGAGATGGGGGCGCCAGACGCCGGCCGCGTCGAGCATGGCCTGCCAGCGCCCGGCCGCCGTTTCCGAGCGCGCCGACCAGGACCGCCACTCCTCCAGCACGGTCGGCGGCTTGTCGCCGGCCAGCGCCTCCAATCCGTCATGCTCCTCGACCAGCCCGGACGTCTCCTTGCGGAAGGCCGCGATCTCTTCCCTTCGCCGCTCGCCGGCCGCGGCCCCGGCGATGACCTCCTCGACCGCCGCCCGTATGCCGGTCGGCAGCAGGCGGTATTCCGAAAGCGCATGGGCGGCCTCCAGCAGCCCGTCATGGCCGTCGGCGTAGAACGGGATCGTCCCTGCCTCCACCGCCCGGCGGTTCACCTCCGCACGGACGGTCTCGAACTTCACCACCGCATCGTCGAGGACGAGCAGGGCGTCGAGGTCCTCCAGCCGTCCGGCAATCAGCGCCCCCGCCTCGCCGGCGCGTTCGCCCGCATCTTCGAGCAGGGCCCTGCCGTTCGCCGTGAGCCGCCCGGTCCTCTCATGCCAGGCCGGGTAGTCCTCCAGTTCGGCAAGCGGGCAGTCGTTCTCCGCCGCCGCACGCTCCAGCTCCGTCCTCCGTCCGAAATGGAGGTCAAGGAGGCCCAGGAATTCGGCCGCGCCGGCGTCGCCCTCCCGGCAGTTGCGGTCATAGGCAAGCAGCCCGTCCGCCACTTCGCGGATGGAAGCGGGAAGGTCGGGATATTCAGCGACCAGCGCCCGCGTGCGGTCGATCAGCTCCCCGTAGCCTTCCACCCGGAACAGGATCGTGCCCTCGTTCCGCGCCTTCTCCTCCAGCGCCGTCCACTCCTCGCGCGGCGACCACGGCGGCAAGCCGGACACGACCTCCGTGTCCGGCCCGATCTCCTCGCCCACCGCTTCCAGCGCCGTCGCGCGTTCGCCGGTATGCGCCTCCAGGACCTCGACCAGCTGCTCGCAATTGTCGGTCAGCACCACAGCGCTGTCGCGCGCCCGGCTGATCTCCACATAGAAGGTCGACTGGTCGGTCAGCGCCCCGTGGCCCGAGTCCAGCACGGCGATCACGCCGTCCGCCGTGCTGCCCTGCGCGCCATGCACCGTCGAACTCCAGGCATGGTCGAGATGCCGCAGTTGGGGATCGTCATGCCGGAGCGAGAGCCTGCGTCCGTCGTCCAGCAGGAGCCGCACGCGGTCCTTCGTTATCGCCGCCACCTCGGCCCGCTCGCCGTTCACGAGGTCCCGCTTCCTGTCGTTGCGGGTCCAGCGGATGCGGTCGCCCGCCCGGATCTCGATCGGGCGCGCCTCGTAGACCTCCAGGCGGTAGCGGGTGCGGCCCCGGTGCGGGACGACATGGCGCGGCCTGCCGTCGGGGTGCAGCAGCAGCAGACGGTCCTCGTCGATGCCGGTGACCGTCAGCGGCTCGTCCTTCCTTACCCGGAAGTTCACCTGGTCCTGGTTGAACAGCACCGTGTCGCCTTCGCGGTAGTTGCGCACGTCCGCCATCTCGGCGCGCGTCATGCCGAGCCCGACAAGGCGCTCGATGCGCAGCGTCCGGCCCCGGAGTACACCCTCCGCCGCCAGCGCCTCGCGCACGGCCGCGTTGATCTCCGCCCTCAGATCGTGCGTCGGCGCCACGAGCAGGGTGCGCGCCCGGGTGTCGGCGTCGAGCGAGAGCCAGACCTCCGCCGCCTTCTGCCCCAGTTCATCCCAGGGAACCTCATGCACGCTGCTGCCGAGCAGTTCCACTGCTTCGCCCGGCTCTCCCTCCTGCGCCGCGTTCACGGCCGCCCTGAGCGTCGGCTCCCTCTGGCGCAGGATCTCGTTCATCTCCACCGTCGCCATGCCCGCCTTCTGGAGCAGCCGGAAGGGCTGGCCCGCCTCCACTGCGCGCAGCTGCTTCCGGTCTCCCGCCAGCACCAGACGCGCGACCTCAAGCTCTTCGGCAATTTGCATCAGGCGCTTCATCTGGTCGGTCGAGACCATCGACGCCTCGTCCAGCACCAGCACCGCGCCCCGGTATTGCTCCCTCAGCCGGTCGATTACGGGACCGGGAGCCTGTCCCGGACCCGATCCGGGATCCACGGCCCGGCAGCGGGCGAGAAACCAGTGAAGCGTCCGGGCGGGCATGTCCGTCTCGCGCTCCAGCACCCGCGCCGACGCCGCTGACGGCGCGAGCCCGACCGCAAGCCGGCTGCCGGCAAGTTCCCGCACATGGCGCAGCATCGCCGTCTTGCCGGTCCCGGCCCGGCCCTGCACCCCGACTATCCGGTCCGGCGTCAGCAGGATCGTGCGGACCGCCTCTTCCTGCCCCTCAGTGAGGCCGGCGTCCGCGAGATGGGCCGCGACCGCACTCTCCGAAGCGAGCAGCATGCCGTTTCCGATGCCGCCCTTCATCACGGCGATCACCGCGCGTTCCGCCTTCAGCGCCCGGTCGGTCACGAACGACCGGTCCGAATTGCGAAGCCGGGCCTCGACCAGGTGCGCGTCCGTCACCAGGCGCGCGATCGCGCCGCGTATCTCCCCCAGCGTATGCCGCCCCGGCGAGTGGCCGAGCGCGACAGCCTCCAGCTGGCTCGCGGCGAACACCGACTGCCGCTCCTCAAGGTGCCGCATCGCCTGCCAGGCGATCTTCAGCGCCGAGGGAACCGCCGGCAGCGAGACCCGGCCCCGCGCGCGGTGGACGACCGGAACCTCGCCCAGCTCCCGCGCCCGCTCGGCCCAGATCGTCCGCAGCATCGCATGCAGCGGCTCCGCCTTGCGCTTGCGCGTCGCCAGCGCCGCGACCTGCGCCGCCGCCTGGCCGTGGTCCCAGCCCCTCTCGTCCATGAAGGCTTCGATCTGCTTCCTCCGCGACGAGAAGGCGTCCCTCACACGACGGTCATAGCCCGCGATCTCGAAGCTCTGCAGGCGCCCCACCATCGCCGGCAGGATCGAATAGCCCTTCCTTATCAGCCGCCGCGCCAGCTGGTCCCGGTAATAGGCGCCGATCAGGATCGCGTTCCTGTGCAGCCCGGTCGGCTCGATGCTCTTCCACCGCCCCTCGCCGTCGCAGGTCATGTTGGCGACCACCGCATGCGTGTGCAGCTGCGGGTCGAGATTGCGGCTCGCGATATGCCGGAACAGCGCCGCCGCCATGCCGTGCCCCTTCACGCGCGGACGCCTGCCCGTCGCCGGATCGTAGCCCCGGGTTTGCAGCAGCGTCTCCTCGATCCAGTCGAGCGTCGCCTTCACCGCCTCGTCATGGCAGCGCAGCACGCCCCGGTCGCCGCGGGGGTGTTTCCGCGTCGGCAGCAGCGCTGCCAGAGACACGGACTTCGGGGCGGAGAAGGTGATGTCGAAACCGGGACGGTGCTCATGCTTTCCGTCGCGCTTGCGGCCCAGCCGGATGTCCGTCCCGATCACATGGCCCTGGAGGATCGTCTCGAACGTGCCCGCCGAGACCTTCCGGCCCGCCTTCAGCCCGAGCGCCGCCGCGCCCTGCCCGTACCAGCCGCTCGCCAGGCGGTGCTCCGCCGCCTTCGCGCGCGCCGCCTCACGGTCGCCCCCAGCCGCCGTGTAGTAGCCGCCCTCCTCGTGGAAATACTCCGCCGTCGAGGACGATGAAGTCAGATTGCTGACACGCGCGACCATGGCGGCGGATCATAACGCCATTGCCATGTGCGGGGGTTCGGCTCCGATTTACCGGCAGTGCGGACTCTGATAGCCTTTCCATAACTCTTGATTGAGTGAGAGGGTGGTCCATGAAAACGACAGTTTGGGCACTCGCTCTCTCCCATGTTTTGCTGTCCGGAATCGCTGCCGGAGGCGCATTTGCGCTCGGCGTCCGCGGTCGCGGAAGGCGGGGTGACGGCTCATCGGGTCACCGACGACGGCCGGCTTCCGGAATTCCAGGACGACGAAAACCCCGGCGACACGACTTCACGCCAGGTCCACATTTGTCCGTCCCGGCCGGACTTGGTGGGTCCTCTTTCCATGGGTGCCGTTTCCCCGGCGAATCGCCTGGCGGAGGGAATTTCTGATGCGCAAATCGAACGGAAGCAGAGCGATGGTCGGCGAGACGTCAGTCATGAGGCTGTCCGGCATAAGGCCGGGCTTTCGCCGCGGGGGCCTTCTCGGCCGGTTTCTCCGCCGCGCCGACTGGCGCTTCGTCGTACCTCGCGCAGCAGCACCGCTCCTCCTCGCGTTCGTCGGTCTCGCGGCCTGCGCCATCATGGCGCCGTCGGCCTATGCCTGGAAACCTGACGTCCAGATAACCGGAGGTGGAGAAGTGACCGAGGGCGAGGCTGTAACGGTCACCGTCACTTTCAGCGCGGCACAGGCAACGGACACCACCGTCCGCTTACTTGTGGAGGACCGTGGCGAGTTTGCGGGACTGGATTACCTGGCCCCGTCGGAGCAGGGCCTGCAGACTGTCGTCATCCCCGCTGGCAAGCAGTCCGCAACCTATACGGTCCAGACGCAGTACCGCTCTGGCAACCACCAACACCTCATCTCACCGCCCCACATACGCGTGTCGATCCGTGATGACCGGAGCTATGTGCTAGGTGTCAAGCAAAACAGCGTAGGGATCAGGGTCACGAACAGGGAGCTCATGGTCAGCACTGGCTGCGTTGGCTGTACCTTGAAAGTGACCGAGGGCGAGTCGGTGAACGTCACGGTCACGGCCAACCACGCACCGAAGACGGACCTCCGCGTCCGTTTGGACGTGCAGGAACGTGGCGTGTCTCAGGGACTGGATTACCTGGCCCCGTCGGAGGAGGGCCTGCAGACCGTCATCATCCCCGCTGGCCAGAAGTCTGCGAGACACACGGTCCAGACGCAATACCTCTCTGCCAATGATGAAAGCCGGATGTCTCGGCCCGAGATATGGGTGTGGCTCTTGACCGGCCAAGGCTACGAGCGAAATATATTTCGCAACGCCGCACCGATCTTCGTCAAGAACGACACTACGCCGCCGGGCACGGACGATCCGCCGCTGGCTCATCCGTATGCTTCGCTGATTGCGAAGATGTATGGCTGGCGCAACGACCCGCGCCACAAGGCCTACACGCATACCGACCGCTGGGACCGGGCGTTGCTGGCGTTCGAGCAGAGCGTGTCGGACAGTTCGCTCACTCCGATGACAGCGGCGGAAGCGCAGGCGTTCGCGGACCGGGGCTGGACACGCTGGGTGGAGGTCGCCAAGGCGCTGCAGGAGATTGAGAACAGCCAGACCGGCAGTCAGACCGCGACGACACCTCCCGCCGCCGAGCCGGAGCTGAGCCTCTCCGCCGGCGCTGCCGTGGACGAGGGCACGAGTGCGGCGTTCACCATCGCCGCCGACCCTGCCCCCGAGGCCGACCTCACGGTCGACATCACCGTCGCCCAGACGGGCGATTACCTGGATGCGCCCGGGGCCGGCAGCCGGACGGTGACGCTGACGGCAGGCGCGACCAGCACCACTCTTGCCCTTGCAACTCTCAACGACACCACAAACGAGCCCGACGGCTCGGTAAGCGTGACCCTCGATGCGGGCACGGGCTACACCGTGGCCGCAGGACAGGCGAGCGGCACGGTGGCGGTGCGCGACGACGACGAGCCCGTCGTCAGCATCGCTGCTGGCGCCGGGGTAACGGAGGGCACATCGGCCTCCTTCACCGTCACGGCTACTCCTGCACCCGCCGCGCCGCTCGAAGTCACGTTGACCGTCGGCCAGAGTGGGGACTTCGCCGCTGCGGGTGAGGTCGGCTCGAAGACGGTCACCATACCAACCAGTGGCAGCGTGACGCTGGAGGTCGCGACGGTGAACGATGCCACGGACGAGCCGAACGGTTCGGTGAGCGCGACCGTCGCTGCCGGCAAGGGCTACACGGTGGCGGTCTCTCCCGACGATACCGCCTCGGTCGCGGTCGCCGACGATGACGCGACGGCTACCACCGACGATGACGATGCGCCGTCGGTCAATCCCCACGCGGCGCTGATTGCGAAGATGGTCGAGTGGCGCAATGACCCGAATTGGAAAAGCTACAAGACGCACACCGACCGTTGGGACCGGGCGTTGCTGGCGTTCGGGCAGAGCGTGTCCGACAGTTCGCTCACGCCGATGACAGCGGCGGAAGCGCAGGCGTTCGCGGACCGGGGCATGAGCCGCTGGGTGGAGGTCGCCAAGGCGCTGCAGGAGATTGAGAACAGCGGCCAGACCGCGACGACGCCTCCCGCCGCCGACCCCGAGGTCAGCATCTCCGGCGGCAGCGGGGTGAGCGAGGGCGCTTCCGCGTCCTTCACCGTCACGGCCACTCCTGCGCCCGCCACGCCGCTCGACGTCACGCTGACGGTCGGCCAGAGCGGCGACTATGCCGCCGCCGGACAGACCGGTTCGAGGAAGGTCACCATCCCGACCGGCGGCAGCGTGACGCTGGAGATCGCGACGGTGAACGACGCCACGGACGAGCCTGATGGCTCGGTGAGTGTGACCATCGTTGCGGGCACCGGCTACACGGTCGGCAGCGCCAGGACGCAGACGGTGAGCATTGCCGATGATGACGTTCCGGTCATCATCCCCGCGCTCAGCCTCTCCGCGGGCACGGCCGTGGACGAGGGCGGCAACGCGGTGTTCACCGTCCATGCCGACGCGGCCCCGGCGGCCGACCTCACGGTCGCGCTCACCGTTGCCCAGACCGGCGACGTGCTGGGCGCGCCCGGCGCGGGCAGCCGGCAGCTGACGCTGGCGGCGGGCGCGACAAGCGCCACGCTCACCCTTGCCACGGCCGACGACGGCGTGGACGAGCCCGACGGCTCGGTGAGCGTCACGCTCGATGCGGGCGCGGGCTACACGGTGGCGGCGTCGCCGGACGACGCGGCCTCGGTCGCGGTGCGCGACAATGACGATTCGGTGATCGGCATTTCCGCCGGGAGCGGGGTGACGGAGGGCACGGCAGCCTCGTTCACCCTCACGGCCAATCCCGTGCTCCATGCGGACCTGACGGTGACGCTGGACATTGCCCAGAGCGGGGACTACGCGGCTTCGGGCCAGACGGGCACGAGGAACGTCACCATCCCGGCCGGGGGCAGCATCGCCTTCGAGGTCGCGACGGTGAACGACAGCGCGGACGAGCCCGACGGCTCGGTCACGGCGACCCTCGCCGCCGGCAGCGGCTACTCGGTGGCGGCGTCGCCCGATGACACGGCCACGGTCGCGGTCGCGGACGACGATGCCGCGGCGGCGGTGCCGGAAGGCCCGAGCCTTTCGGTGAACGACGTGGAGGTGAAGGAGGGCCCGTACCGGCGGGTGGAGTTCACGGTGACGCTGAGCGAGGCGTCGGACAGGTACGTGTCCTTCCATTATCAGGTGCGGGAGTCGGACCCGGTGTCGGCGCGGCGGGGTGTGGACTTCTGGGGACCCACCCTGAAGACCTTCGCGGGCATGAGGCCGGGCGAGACCGAGTACCGGATCAAGGCGGGCATGGTGATCGACGACAGCCACGACGAGGACCCGGAGACCTTCGAGATCGTGCTTT
>JAJDYL010000197.1 GCA_022825195.1 Alphaproteobacteria bacterium | reverse complement strand
ACCCGTGGCCAAGCGTGCGCTTCGCCGTCACTACCCGAGGTAGGAGCCGGATGCGTTAGCGCGCACGTCCGGATCTGTGCGGGGGGCGCCGGGAAACCGGCGTCCCTACCGCGACCGACGGTCTCCCGGCCGCCGCCCCGGTATCAACCCGGAGGCCCGAGGCGGCGGACCCGGATCGACAGGATTGCGGCTTCCGCGCCGTAGCCGGCCATCCAGGCGGCGAGGCCGATGACCGCGCCGTTGCCGCCCGGCAGCAGCAGCGAGGTCGCGGCGACGAGCGAGGCGGCGGACACGCGGGCAAGGCCCGAGACCGCGAGCGCACCGGTGACCCGCGCGCCTGCGAGGAGGCCGCGGAACACCGCCGACAGGCCCCAGAACAGGGCCATCAGGAAAGCGGCCTGCATGGCCGGCGCGCAATAGGCCTCCAGCACGGGCGCCAGACCCATCGCGTCGGAAAGGATCAGCCGGTCCAGCGGCGTATGGAACAGGAGCAGGGCGAGGGCCCCGAAGAACAGCATCTGCTGCCCGGCGAATTTCATCATCACGCGCCGGTCTTCGGCCCGGCGCACGAGCGTCTGGGCGCTCTGCACAAGGTTGCGAAGCGGGCTGAGCATGAGGCCCGCAAGCCCGTACACGATGGCGAACGCGGCGAGCGCCAGGTCGGGGTCCGGGAGGCGGCCGAGGAACACGCTGATGGCGAAGACCATGCCCATTTCGGCCGAGGTGTTCAGCATGAGCGGCCAGGAAAAGCGCCACTGCGCCCGGACCGTCGGCGGCGCTTCCCCGCGCTCCGGCAGGCCGGCGAAGATGCGCCGGGCGAAACAGACCGCCACCACGGTCTCGCACAACATGGCGAACACCAGCGCCCCGGCCCCGACCGCAGCGCCCTCCAGCACAAGCGGCAGCACGACGAGCGAACCGGCGAGCGAGCCCAGGCGCGCAACGGTCGCCCAGGTGATGAAGATGGTCTTCTGGCCCATCATCAGCAGGCCGAAGGCGACCGACCGGCAGATCAGGATCGGCGCGCTGAGCGAGAGCAGGAAGGTCGCCGTCTTGGCCTCGGCAACCGCGGCGTCGCTGATGCCGAACAGCATCCGGAACGCAAGGTCGCCAAGGGGCGTGAAGGCCAGCAGCTGCGCGATCGCCCAGGGAACTGCCACGATGACGCCCATGAAACGCAGCAGATGGGCAAGCGCGCGGCGGCTGCGCAGGTAGGAGAGCGTCAGGAGCGAGCAGACTTCCGTGCCGCTGGCGATGGAATAATAGAGCGTGAAGGCGCTGTGGAAGGCGGCGAGCACGATGCTGCTGTCGTCCATCCGCGCGAGAAACGCATTGATGACCGACTTCGAGATCATGTTGAGTTCGGTCATGAAAATGAGCGGCACGAAAAACCGGTAGCAGGTGCCTAAAGTGATTCCCCCTGCCGCCGCCCCGCTCATCCGGCCATTAGACAGGCCGGATGCAAGCTTGCAAACTCCCGCCCGTTCCCCTGCGCGCCGGAGGCGGCATTCATGATCGTCGAGCGAATCGAGGCCATCCCGATAGAGATCCCGCTGTCCCGCGTGTTCGGCGGCAGCGTCTATGCGGTGCCGAGCCGCTGCACGGTGGTAACCCGGCTCACCGTCAGGGACGGGCCGACGGCGGAAGTCTATAACGGCGACAACCGCTCCGAAGGCCGGGAAATCGCGCGGCTCGTGGAAGAGGTGCTGGCGCCGCTGCTGGTCGGGCGCGACATTCGCGACTGGCGGCGTCTCTATGACGGCATGTTCGCCCGCGTGCCGGCCGCGGCCATGGCCCCGAAGCTGCTGCTGGAGGCGATTGCCTGCGTCGACAGCGCGGTATGGGACGGGCTGGGGCGCATCTACGGGGTGAGCGTCGCCCGCCTGATGGGCGGCGCCCTCGATTCGCTGCCGATCTTCTCCATCGGCGGCTATTACGAGGACGGCAAGACGCTGGACGATCTGGGCCGGGAAATGCGCCAGCTCCGGGAGTGGGGCATGGCGGGCTGCAAGGTGAAGGTCGGCGGCCTCACGCCGGAGGAGGATGCGGAGCGCGTGGCGGCCTGCCGGGACGGCGCCGGCCCGGACTTCATGCTGGCGGTGGACGCCAACCGGGGCTGGGACCGGCGCGACGCCGGGCGGTTCGCGCGGCTGGTCGAGCCGCTGGACATTGCCTGGTTCGAGGAGCCGTGCCACTGGTTCGACGATGTGTCCGCGATGGCGGCCCTGCGGAGCGCGACCTCGATTCCGATCAATGCCGGCCAGAGCGAGATCACCGCGCATGGCGCGCGCCGGCTCGTGGAGGCCGGCGCCGTCGATATGGTCAATATCGACGCTTCGGAGTCGGGCGGGCCGACCGCCTGGCTGGACGCGGCTGCCGTCTGCCGCCTGCACGATGTGCAGATGACCCACCATGAGGAGCCGCAGATCGCGCTGCACCTGCTGGCCGGCGCGTCCAACAGCTTTGCGGTGGAGTGTTTCGCCGACCCCGAGCGCGACCCGATCTGGCCCGGCATGTGGCTCGACCCGCCCGAACTCCGCGACGGCCACCTGCATGTGTCCGACCGGCCGGGCTTCGGCATCCGGCTCGACCCCGACAGGATCGCGGCCTACAGGATCGACCGATGACGGAGGGCCGTGTCGAGGTTGGCGGCAACCGCTTCTTCTACCGCTGGGAAGGCCCGGCGGACGGCCCGGTGGTGATGATGGCGCACGCCATGGGCACCAGCCACCGTATCTGGGACCACCAGGTGCCGGCGCTTGCCGACCGCTACCGGCTGCTGCTCTACGACTGGCGCGGCCATGGCGCGAGCGACGCCCCGGAAGGCCCCTATTCGCTGGACGGCTTCGTCGCCGATGCCGTGGGCGTGATGGACGCGCTGGGCATCGAGCAGGTGATCTGGATCGGCATTTCCACCGGCGGGATGATCGGGCAGGGCGTCGCCATCGCGCATCCCGGCCGCGTGCGTGCGGCGGCGCTCTGCAACACCATGGCGCGCGCGACGCCCTGGTACCGCCAATGGGTCGTCGAGCGCCAAGCGGTGGTGCGCGCATCGGGCATGGCTCCCGTCTGGGACATGACCCACAAGCTCTGGTTCTCGGACGCCTATGCGGACGCCGCCGGGCCGGACTACGCCGCCGTCCGCGAGGCCTTCACGGCGACGGACATCACCGGCTATCTGGCCGGCACCTCGGCCGTTGCGGAGCTGGACTATCTGGACAGCCTGCACCGGATTTCCTGCCCGGTGCTGGTGCTCGGGGCCGGCGACGATCCGGTGACGCCGCCGGTGCGGGCGGAGGAGCTTCGCGACGGGATCGCCGATGCCGAACTGGCGATGCTGCCGGGCCTGCGCCACTTCTCCAATGTCGAGGCGCCGAAGGCCTTCAACCCGCCGCTGCGGGCCTTTCTCGACCGGGTTACCAGCCGGCGGCGTTGAGCGCGACGCCCAGCGCCGAGCCCAGCGCCGCCACGGCCCCGGCGCAGGCCAGCGCGCGCCACGACAGGAGCCCGGCGGCGAGCCGTCCGGCGAAACCTGTCCACGACCCTTCCACGGTCGGGTTGATGAAGATCAGGAAGGCGGCGAAGGACGGAACGGCGCCCAGCACGAAACCGATGCCGTAGGAGCCGGTCCAGGCAAGCAGCCCGCCATAGACCGCCGGATAGATCATCATGGCGATGGAGGTGAAGGCCAGCACCCCGCCGGTGACGCCGCCGACCTGGCCTTCCGGGGCGAGGCGGGCGGTCTCGGCAAGCAGGATGCCGTGCCAGCTCAGCGCCGTCATGTTGAAGACGATGGCGACCGCGGTGATTTCCCAGAAGGTCCACTGCGGCCCGTAGAGCGCGGTCGCGACCGCGGAAAGCCCGGCCACCAGCCCGATGCCCGCCATGATGATGCGCGGCGATACGGCCCCGCCGCCGAGAGCGCCCCACAGGATGCGGGCCCAGACGGCCGAGAAGGATGCGATGGCGAAGGCGGAGCCGGCTTCGGCTTCCGAATAGTCCAGGCCGTCGATGAGGAAGAGGATGAAGAAGCCGGAAAAGAGCGCCTGCAGCCCGCCGAAGGCGAATGCCGCGAAGGAGAGGTCCCGCAGCGGACGGATCGCAAGCACTGTCTTCAGCGTCGCCGGCAGGTCGCTGAAGGCGATCTTCATGTCCGGCCGGCGGTCCGCGTCGAAGAAGCCCCGCACCGGCTCCAGCGACACCATCACGGCAAAGACGACCAGGCAGGTGACGAACGAGGCGCCGTAGGGCCCGAGCCGGACCGACACGCCGAACGTGTCCGAATAGATGGCCAGTCCCAGCAGGAACGGCACGAGCAGGCCCCCGATGAGCGCGCCGACCGGCACGCCGGTCTGCTTGATGGAGAAGATCAGCGGGGCGAGGCGGAGCGGCGTCACCCGCGCCAGGATATGCGAGCTTGCGGGTGTCGAGACGGAGGCGGCCCCGAGCAGCACCGCGCCGAGCGGGAACAGCCACAACTGCGCCGATGCCGTCACCAGCAGGCTCGCCCCCATCAGCAGCAGGGCGATCTGGCTTACCCGCAAGGGGCCGTAGCGCAGGATGAAGCCGCCGCAGCCGACCGCCGCCACGATCGCGGCCACGTTCTGGAGAAAGAGGTAGAAGCCGAGCCAGGCGCGCGAGATGCCGAAATCCTCGGCGATCCGGTCGGCCAGGATCGGGAGCGCGATCTGGCAGACATAGGAGAATGCCTGCTGGATCAGCATGGCGACGGTGGCCGCCGCCATGATCGTGCGCGGGCTGAAGCGCGCGAGGTCCATCAGCGGATGCGGATGTTGACCGAGGCGCGCATCCCGGGCCAGACGGTCTTCTCCACCGCCGGAATGTCTATGAATACGGGGATCCTGCGCGCTCCGCCGCGGCCGTTCGCCTCGCCGCCATTGACGGTCGTGCGGCCGACGGCCCGCACCCGGCCCTCCAGGGTCTCGTCCGGCCATGCGTCGAAATCGATGGCGACCGCCTGCCCCGGCCGGACATGGCGGATGTCGGATTCGTCGATATCGGCCTCGATCCAGACCCGGTCCGGGTCGTGGATCAGGAACACCGGGTCGCCGTCCTCGACATAGGCGCCGGGATTGACATGGACCTCGTCGATGACGGCGCGCACCGGCGCGCGGATATGCATGTCTTCCAGCCGCCGGCGGGCTTGCTCCACGCCGACGGCCGTCTTGTCGATCTCCCGGTCGATGACCGCGAGCCGGGTCTGGAACAGCCGTTCCCGGCCGGCAGTGCCGGCCAGCTCCTCGGCCTCCCTCAGGTTCATGGCGATGCGGGTCTGGATGTCGCGGAGCTTGCTTTCCATCTCCAGCAGCTCGTCGCGGGCCTCGTCGATCCGCCGTTGCGGCACGACATCGCGTCCGAGCCGCCTGTTTCGGCGCAGATTGTCCTCCGCGATCTGCTTGCGGCGCTCCAGCGTCGCGAGTTCGAGGCGCAGCAGGCGGACCGTCTCCTCCACGGTCGCGATCTTGTCCGCGAGCTCGGATTTGAAGAGCGCCAGTTCCGCTTCGACCCGGCCGCGCTGGGCCTTCTGTTTTTCCAGCTCCGCTTCGAGCCCGCGGAGGTCGAGCGCGGCGACGACATCGTCCATGTCAGCAAGCGCGGCGCCCTTCTCGACAATGTCGCCCTTGCGGACCCGGATTGCCGCGACACGGGCGTTGACGCTGGAGGAGAGCAGGGTGAAATCCGCCGCGACGCGGGCGTCCGGCTCATAGACATTGTGCCACCAGTGGATCGCTTCGTTGACCCCGACGGCGATCAGCGCCACCGGCAAGGCGAGCAAGAGGTAGGCGTAGGGCCGTCGGCGCTTCTTGACGGGGATTTCGGCCATCGATGACGATATGTTCTATTCTGCGCGGGTATCGCGCCCGTGGAAGCCTAGCACGGGCGGCGCACGAAGCGAGGCAGGCTGCGGAGAAACGACACCGATGAACGACAGCGGCTGGCGCCGGGCGCCGTGGCCCGACGGCGCGCGAATCGCGCTGTCCCTGGTGGTGAATGTCGAGGAAGGCGCGGAAGCGCGCATCGACGACGGCGACCCCTACCCAGAACCCGTGGACGAGCTGGGCGCGAGCCCGAGGCGGCCGATCCGCAATTTCGGCAATGAGAGCAACTACGCCTACGGCATCAAGGCGGGCGCGCCGAGGGTGATGCGGCTCCTGGAAGACCGGGGGCTGAAGGCGACCTTCACGGCCGCCGCCGTGGCCCTGGAGCGCGCCCCCGACCTTGCGGCGCGGATTGCGGCCGGCGGCCACGAGGTCTGCGCCCACGGACACCGCTGGGTGCACCAGTTCCGCATGGAAGAGGAGCAGGAGCGGGCGTTCATCGGGGATGCCGCGGCATCGATCGAGCGGACGACCGGCGCGCGGCCGCAAGGATGGCTCTCGCGCTACCTGCTGACCCCGAACACGAGGCGGCTGCTGATCGAGGAAGGCTACGCCTACCATATGGACGACTATTCCGACGACCTGCCGTTCTGGCACGAGGAGCCGGCGGGCCGGATCGCGGTCGTGCCCTACGCGCTCGACACCAACGACATGAAGATGTGGACGGACCCCGCCTACACGCCGGAGCATTGGCTGGACTATGCGCGGGAGAGCTTCGACAGGCTCTACCGGGAGGGCGTTGCGGGCGAGCCGAAGATGATGAGCCTCGGCGTGCATCTGAGGATCATCGGGCGTCCCGGCCGCATCGGCTTTCTGGAGCGCTTCCTCGACCATGTGCAGGGGCATGGCTCCGTCTGGGTCGCGTGTCGGCGGGACATAGCGGGCTGCCTGCCGTGAGCGGCCTGCTCGCCCGCCTCGACGTGGCGGCCATGCTCCGGGACTATCCGCTGGGGCAGGCGTTTCTCGAGGGGCCGGCGGCGCTTTCCCGCGATGCGCTGAGGGCGCTCCAGGAACGGCGTTTCGCTGCCGTCATGGCGCGCGCCTGGCAGGTTCCCTTCTACCGGCGGCGCTGGACCGCGGCGGGGCTGGAGCCGGGCGACATTACCGGCCTCGATGACCTGCCGCGCATCCCGTCCTTCTCCAAGGACGAGCTGATGGAGAGCGTGGCGGAGGCCCCGCCGTTCGGAACATTCGACGGGCGGGACGGCGAAAACGCCTTCGCCGTATTCCACACGACTTCCGGCACCACGGGCGTGCCGCAGCCGCTGTTTTACGGGGCGGAAGACCGGGAAATCCAGAACCTGCTGCTGGCCCGCGCCTACCGCCTTATGGGCCTCCGGGACGACGATATCGTCCACTCCGTTTACGGCTTCGGGACCGTAAATGGCGGGCATTATGTCCGCGAGGCGGTGACTCATTTCACCGACGCCCTGCTCGTTCCGGCGGGAACCGGACGCGACATGCCGTCGGAACAGCAGGTGGAGACCATGGCCCGGCTGGGGGCAACGGTGCTGGTCGGCTTCGGCGACTATGTCCGCCATCTTGCCGGGACGGCGGAGCGAAAGGGCCTGCAAATCCCCCTGCGCCTCGTGCTCGGACATTTCGGCCGCGGCGACCGGCAGGCGGTCTCCGACGCGTGGGGCGGAGCGGCGGTCTACGACTGGTACGGGGTCGGCGATACCGGCGTCATCGCGGCCGAAAGCCCGAGCCGGACCGGGCTGCATATCTTCGAGGATGCGCACCTCGTGGAGGCGCTCGACCCGGAGACCGGAGCGCCGGTCGAGGACGGCCATGCCGGCAATCTTTGCGCAACCGTTCTCTTCAAGACGGGCATTTATCCGATCGTGCGCTTCGACACCAAGGACCTGACGACATTGTCCGCGCCGGACGCCGGTTCCGGTATCGGTTTCCGGCGCATGTCCGGGTTCGAGGGCCGGTCGGACAACATGGTGAAGCTGCGCGGCATCAATGTTTATCCGACCGCTGTCGGCGCGTTTCTGGAGGGCTTCGAACCGTTGACGGGCGAGTATGTCTGCCGGGTCTTCCGGGCCGGGGGGCGCGAGGAAATGGTCGTTGTGGCGGAGGCGCGCGAGCGGAACGACCGCCTGGCCGAAGACCTGGCCGAACGCCTGAAGCGGGGCATCGGCGTGCAGGTTGCGGTCGAGCTCGTCGAGCCGGGAGGAACGGCCGCGCTTACGCAGGTCCGGGAACGGCAGAAGCCGGTTCGGCTGGTCGATGAGCGGTGAAATTTCCCGGTCCGAAGCGTAGATCCCGGTTTGCCGCCCGGCCCGGATTTGCAACTCGATAACGGTCAGGACCCGGCCATCTACCGTGGCTGGTGGGTGGCGGCCGGCGGCTTTGCGATGGCGTTCTACGCCTGGGGCGTCGGGTTTTACGGCCACGGGTTCTACATGGTCGTTCTCGGCCGCTCGACGGGTTGGCCGGTCGCCACGCTTTCAGGCATGGTCGCGGGTTTCTGGCTGGCGAATGTCGTATCGAGCCTCGCAATCGGGCGGCTGACCGACCGGTTCGGCGCGCGCCCGGCCGTGGTTTACGGCGCGCTCGCCATGGCGGCTGGATGCTTCTCGCTGGCGGCGTTCGAGGCCGGGTTCTTCGGTGCGCGCTGGCAGCTGTTTGCGATCTTCGCCCTCATGGGCAGCGCCTATCCGGGTCTGGCGGCGATGGCCGTCAGCGCGTCGCTCGTTCCGTGGTTCAAGCGCCGGCTCGGCCTGGCTCTCGGCATTGCGTTGACCGGAGCCAGCGCCGGCGGGGCGGTCATGCCGCCGCTGATGACATGGCTTTCGGCCCGATACGGCTTCGCCTCCGCCATGACGGGGGTCGGCGCCGCGCTGGTCCTCTCGATATTGCCGATTGCGCTTTTCCTGGTCCGGCCGCCCAAAGGGGGCGAAGCCGCAAGGGAAATCGGGGCGCCCGCCGCCGCCGAGGCGCACCGCAGGCCGGCGCCGGCGCGGTTCCTGCGAGACGTCCGGTTCTGGCTCGTCGCAGCGGCGTGCAGCCTGTCGCTCGGCGCGCAGGTCGGGTTCCTCATGCACCAGATACCGCTCCTGCAGGGCGCTCTCGGGCTTTCCGGGGCAGCCTTCGCGGTCAGCGTTGCGGCATTGAGCGCAGCCGCCGGGCGGTTCGTGCTGGGGGCGTTGAGCGGCCGCTTCCCCCTGCCGGTTCTGGCGGCGGGCTGCTACCTGATACAGGCATTCGGCCTGCTGTTGTTGCTGGCCGGAGAGGTCCCCGCCCTGCTCTACGCCGCCTCCGCCGTCGCCGGCTTCGTCATCGGCTGCATCGTGATGCTGCCGCCGCTGCTGCTGGTGGACGGTTTCGGGGCCCAGGGTTACGGCACCGCCTACGGTATGACGGCGGCAGGCATGTTCGTCATGGCGAGTCTGGCGACCGCGGCGACCGGATGGCTCTTCGACGCAACGGGCGCCTACGCCTGGGGGTTGATCGCGCTGGCGGGCCTGCATGCGCTGGCAAGCCTCCTGGTGCTGTGGCACGGTCGGCGGCGACGAACCGGCGAGGCCGCACAATGAGCACCGGGTTTTCCCTGTCCGAACTCCACGAGGGCTATGCGAACGGAAGCCTCGATCCTGTCGCCGTGACCGAAGCGTATCTCGACCGGATCGAGCGGGAGAATCCCCGCCTCAACGCCTATGTCGCCGTTACGGCCGGGGCCGCGCGGGAGGCCGCGAAAGCGTCGGCCGCGCGCTGGCGGGCAGGGCGGCCGGCCTCGCCCGTCGACGGCGCGCCCATGGCGGTCAAGGACAATATCGACATGGCCGGCGTCGTTACGACCAACGGCCTGCCGGGCGGGCGGAGGGCGGAGGCGGATGCGTCCGTCGTCGCGCGGCTTCGCGAGGCGGGCGCGGTGCCGCTCGGCAAGACCAACCTGCACGAGGCGGCGTTCGGCACCACCACCTTCAACCCGCACCGGGGCATGACCCACAATCCCCACCGGGAAGGCTGGACAGCGGGCGGCTCCAGCGGCGGCTCCGGGGCGGCGGTGGCGGCCGGTCTGGCGGTGGCCGCGCTCGGCTCCGACACCATGGGCTCGATACGCCTGCCGGCGGCCTATTGCGGCTGTTTCGGCCTGAAGCCGACGCAGGGCGCGGTGCCGCTCGACGGCGTCGTGCCGCTTGCGCCGAGCCTTGACCATGCGGGGCCGCTCGCGCGCACGGCCGAGGACGCGCTGGCCCTGCTGGAGGTGCTGACGGGCCGCCCGGCGGCGCCGGAGGGGCATTGGCATCCGGTGCGGCTTGCGGCGTTCGACCGGGTTTCGCTGGAGGCGGATGTCGAGGACGCCATGCCGGCGCTCGACCTGCCGGCGCTCCACTGGCCGGACTACGACCCGGCGGCCGCGCGCAAGGCGGCCCTGCTGGCGATCGAGGCGGAGGCGTTCGAGGCGCTCGGCATCCCGGAGGGCGCATCGGAGGAACTGCGCGGCTATCTGGACTATGGTAAGCGGGGCGGACGGGGCACCTTCCAACTGAGGTTCTGATCTGAGATTTCACCTCTGCGAAGCAAGCAGGAGGTAAGAGTCTGAATGCAGACCTCAATTTCGACTCTCAGGAGTGTGGAAGTGCTGCCGGCGCCTGGC
>JAJDYL010000203.1 GCA_022825195.1 Alphaproteobacteria bacterium | reverse complement strand
CGCTATTGTGATGGCGCATGGCATTGAGCCTCCTTCGTGTCCAAAACGTTCGCAAGCGCTTGGACGCCAGTAGAATCAATGCCATGCAACCCGTCCACAAAAATAAACCGGACAGCAGTGGAACAAGTCCGGGCATGACGGAGGGGGGCGTTCGGCTATGGCTGACAAGGGGCGGACGGGAAACGTCGCGCGCGAAAACCCCGGCGGGAAGGATCCTTGCCGGGCGGCGCCCGTACCGCCCGCCGTCAATTGCGGGCGGCGGCCTTCGGGACCGGCTTGCGGCGCCAGGCGAAGCGGCGGCTGCGCTGGAGGCCGTGGCGGTTCAGGAAGCGGTGCAATCCGGCCTCGCCGAAGACCAGGCCCTCGGCGGCGAGCGCCCGTTGCAGCGCGCGGACGGAGAGGTCCGGCCGGCCCTCCAGAAGGCGGAAAATCCGCTTCCGCTCCGGCTCGATCCGCGAGGGGCGCCCGCTCCTCGGGTCGTCGCGCATGTGGCCGCGCTGCCGGTAGCGCTTCATCCACCGCCAGATACTCGCTTCGCCCACCTCGAAATGCAGGGCCGCCGCCCGCCCGCTCATCCGCCCCTCCAGCACCGCGGCAACCGCCCGGCGCCTCAGGTCCTGGCCGATGGGCCTGCCGCGTCTGCGCTCCGTCAGTTCATCCGTCATCCGCTTCCCCCGGCGCTGCTATCTTCTCTAACGAGAGATGCCACGCCCGCGCCCGGCCGGCGCGCGCAGCTTCCCCGTCCACTGCCTTCGGCGCTTTCAGCCGCTCCAATCCCGTCGCGTGGCCGCAATGCGGCTCGTTTCACCAGGTCATTGTTCCTGCTTGATGCCTGTATGAGCGAGGAATTAGAGTATATTTTCCTTAATTGCAACCCCGAAAGGAAGGTTATCCACAGGATGCGGGACGGGAGGGCGGAAGACGGAGCAGCGGCGCGGGCCGGGGCATGGCGGCCCCGCGCCGGCGGCGGTAGAACGGGCGGGCGGAGAACGAGGAGGCTCCATGCGGCCACGACACTGGTTCGGCGTGCTTGCGGCGCTGCTGATGGCGGCGCCGGCGGCCTTCGCCGGGGACATGGCGTTCGGGCGCGGCGAGGTGCGGATCGAGACGGCGGCCGGCGTGCGGCTCTTCCATGTCGAGCTGGCCGAGACGCCGGAGCAGCAGGCCCGCGGCCTCATGTTCCGCCGCTCGCTCGCACCCGATGCCGGCATGCTGTTCCTGTTTCCCGAGGGCGAGCGCCCGACCATGTGGATGGCGAACACCTGGCTGCCGCTCGACATGCTGTTCATCGCCGACGACGGGCGCATCGTGCACCTCTTCCCGAATGCGGTGCCGCGCTCGCGGCTCACCATCTCCTCGCCGCGCCCGGCACGCATGGTGCTCGAACTCAATGGCGGCGCTGCGCGCCGCCTCGGCATCGAGCCCGGCGACCGGCTCTCCTGGCGCCGCGTGGACCGATAGCCCGGCCTACGGGAAGAAGACCAGCGTCACCAGCAGGAAGATCGGCACCAGTATGCCGACCGACCAGGCCATGTAGCCGAAGAAGCTCGGCATGGGGATGCCGCGCTCCTCGCAGATCGCCCGCACCATGAAGTTCGGCGCATTGCCGATATAGGTGTTGGCGCCCATGAACACCGCGCCCGCGGAAATCGCGAGCAATGTGCCGTAGAGCGGCCCCATCAGCGTCTCCGCGTCGCCGCCCGCGGTGTTGAAGAAGACGAGGTAGGTCGGCGCATTGTCGAGGAAGCTCGACAGGATGCCGGTCAGCCAGAAATACATCGCCTCGACCGGCTGGCCGTCTGCGCCCGTGACCAGCGAGACCACCGGCTCCAGCGCGCCCGAAGTGCCGGCCCGCAGGATGGCGATCGCCGGCACGATGGTGAGGAAGATGCCGGCGAACAGCTTGCCGACCTCCAGGATCGGGAACCAGGAGAAGCCGTTGGCGGTGCGGTTGGCCCGGTCCGTGACGATCCAGGACAGATAGGCGATGGCGAGCAGGGCCAGGTCGCGGCAGAGGTTCTGCAGTTCCACATGCACATGGAATATCTCGAAGGAGACGTTCGGCCTCCACACGCCCGACATGAGCACCGCCGCGACGACGCCCCCGAGCAGCAGGAAGTTGACCTTGCCGGTGACGCCGAGCGCCTCGCCGTCGCCCTCGTCCTCCTCCGCCGGGCGGCCGGTCTCGCGCCGGTAGAGGAAGCTGTCCACGGCGTAGTAGAGCAGCAGCAGCAGGCCCGCGACCAGGATCATCGGCACCAGCATGGCCGTGGTCGGCCAGAAGAAATCCACGCCCTTGAGGAAGCCCAGGAAGAGCGGCGGGTCGCCGAGCGGCGTCAGCGAACCGCCGATGTTCGCCACCAGGAAGATGAAGAACACCATGGTGTGGACCTTGTACCGCCGCCACTCGTTCGCGCGGATGATCGGGCGGATCAGCAGCATCGCCGCGCCGGTGGTGCCCATCCAGCTCGCCAGCACCGTGCCGAGCAGCAGGATTCCGGTATTGACGACGGGCGTGCCGACCAGCCGGCCGGTCAGCCGGATGCCGCCCGCCACGGTGAACAGCGAAAGCAGCAGGATGATGAAGGGGAAATATTCGAGCAGCGCCACATGCAGCGTCTCGAACAGCGCAAGCTCCCAGCCGAAGACGGCGAGGAAGGGCAGCAGGAAGGCAAGCGCCCAGAAGGCCGAGACCTTGCCGAAATGGTGGTGCCAGAAGGCCGGCGCCAGCAGCGGGAAGAGCGCGATCGAAAGCAGGATGCCGACGAAGGGCACGCACCAGACGAGGCCGAGATCGGCGCCCTCCAGGTGCGGCGCGCCCGCGCCCGCCGCCAGCGCCGGTCCGGCGCCGAGCAGCAAGGCCGAAATGGATGCGGCGAGCACGCGCATGGATCCCTCCCCGATAGCCCCCCGAAGCGCCGGACCCGCCGGCGCGCAGGACGGGGCCAATATGCCCCAGCGCCGGTTTCCGGCCAAGACGCCGGCATTTGCGCCCGCCATGGGCCGCGTTAGAGTGCGCGGGTTCCCATCCCGGCAAGCGCGGAGGCTGCCCTACCCATGGAACTTACCGGCGAACGGCGCATCGAGGCCCCGCGCGAGGAGGTCTGGCAGGCGCTCAACGACCCCGAAGTGCTGAAGGCGGCGATTCCCGGCTGCCAGGAACTGGAGAAGACCGCCGACAACGCCTTCGCGGCAACCGTGCAAGCGAAGGTCGGGCCGGTGAAGGCCACATTCGCCGGCGCGGTGGAACTCTCGGACATCGTGGCCCCGGAAAGCTACCGCATTTCCGGGGAGGGCACCGGCGGCGCGGCCGGCTTCGCACGCGGCGGGGCATGGGTCAGGCTCGCCGAGGACGGCGATGCGACGGTGCTCACCTACGAGGCGGACGCGCAGGTCGGCGGCAAGCTCGCCCAGATCGGCTCACGCCTCATCCAGGGCACGGCGCGCAAGCTCGCCGGCCAGTTCTTCGACCGCTTCGCCGAAGCCGTCCGGCAGGATGGCGGTGACGGGGACAGAGAGGATTCTTCCACGAGCGACGGGTAAGGGAGTCGGGGACGGTGAACCCGCAACTGGCGGTGCCGAAGCGGAGACTGGCGGCATTCTGCCGGGCGAACGGCATAAGGCGGCTCTCTGTTTTCGGGTCCGCGCTCCGTGACGATTTCGGGCCCGAAAGCGATGTCGACCTGCTGGTCGAATTCGATCCCGAACGCGTTCCAGGCCTTCTGCGACTTACGGGAATGGAATTGGAGCTTTCGGAATTGTTCGATGGCCGCAAGGTCGATCTGAGGACGCCCGGAGACCTGAGCCGATACTTTCGCCGGCAGGTGATGGACGAAGCCGAACTCCAATATGCGCAAGAGTGACGAGGTTCGCCTGCGGCACATGCTGGATGCTGCCAGTGAAGCAGTTTCGTCCGTGCGGGGGCGGCAACGAGGCGATCTTGAGGAGAACCGCCATCTGGCGCGGTCCCTGGTCAAGCTGATCGAAATTGTCGGTGAAGCCGCCTCACGCGTGAGTGAAACCCGGCGTGCGCAACTGCCTGACATCCCTTGGGTTGAAATAATCGGAATGCGGAATCGCCTCATTCATGCCTATTGGGACATAGACCTCGATATTGTCTGGAAGACGGCTGCCGATGAGATGCCCGTCCTCGTGGCAATGCTCGAACCGTTGGTTCTGCCGACAAACGAATGATGCAATAGCGTGACAGCAACCATGTTCGATCTTGAGTCGGCCGCGCTGATCGCGGGCGTCTTTCTGCTGGCGGGTGCGGTGAAGGGGGTGGTGGGGCTCGGGCTGCCGACCGTGAGCCTCGGCCTCCTGACCGCCGCCTTCGACCTGACGACCGCCATGGCGCTGATGGTGGCGCCTTCCTTCGCCACCAACCTCCTGCAGGCAGTCGTAGGCGGCAACGCGCGGGCGCTCATCCGCCGGCTCTGGCCGTTTCTCGCAACCGCCGCCCTGACCGTCTGGATCGGCGCGGCCGCGCTCGTCAGCGTCGATCTGGCGCTGCTCTCCGGGCTGCTCGGCCTGCTGCTGGTCGCCTATGCGGCGCAGGGGCTCGCGGGGCTGGGCATCTCGATTCCGGCGCGCTGGCAGGCCTGGACCGGACCGGCCTTCGGCACGGTGAACGGCGTGCTCACCGGCATGACCGGCTCCTTCGTCGTGCCGGGTGTGCTCTACTTGCAGGCCATCGGCCTCGGGCGCGATGCGCTCGTGCAGGCGATGGGCATGCTGTTCACCGTCTCGACCCTGGCGCTCGCCATCTCCCTGGAGCGCCACGGCCTGCTCGACGGACCGCTCGGCCTGGCGTCGGCCGCCGCGCTCGCGCCGGCCTTTCTTGGCATGGGAACGGGCCTCCTGCTGAGGCGGCGGCTGTCCGAGGCCCGCTTCCGGCGCGTCTTCTTCCTCGCCGTCCTGGCGCTCGGCCTCTATATCGTCGCCGGCGCCGCGCTGTGACGGCCGTGACCGCGGGGAGAAATCCGCGCTAGACTGCGCCATCGGGACAATGACGGCGCTCCGGGACGCCCCGGCAAGGAGGAGCCATGAACGCATTCGCAACCGCCCTGGCCGAAGCCCCCCACGGCCTCGAGCTCGTATGGGACACGACCGACCCCAGGGAGGTCCGGCGCCAGATCCGCACCGGCCAGTACCGCGGCCACACGGGCGCGCTCGCCAAGGGCTTCGTTCAGGCCAATCTCGCGATCATGCCCCTGGACTATGCGGAGGACTTCCTGCGCTTCTGCCAGCGCAACCCCAAGCCCTGCCCGCTGCTGGCCATGTCCGAGCCGGGCGACCCCCGCCTGCCGGAGCTCGCCGAGGACCTCGACATCCGGACGGACCTGCCAAGCTACCGGGTGTTCCGGGACGGCGAGTATGACGGCGACGTGGTGAGCATCGAGGACCTCTGGCGGGACGATTTCGTGGTGTTCGCGCTCGGCTGCTCCTTCTCCTTCGAGGAGCCGCTGGTGGACGCCGGCCTCAGGCTGCGCCACTGGGAGGACGGCAGCGTGTGCCCGATGTTCCTCACCGACATCGACTGCGCGCCCGCCGGCCGCTTCCACAGCAAGCTGGTCGTGTCCATGCGCCCGTTCACGCCGGCGGATGCGATCAAGGCCGTCCAGATCACCAGCCGCTATCCCCGCGTCCACGGGGCGCCGGTGCATCTCGGCATGCCGGAGCTCATCGGCGTCGAGGATATCGGCCGTGCCTGGCAGGGCGACGATCCGAAGCTCGCCCCGGACCAGATGCCCGTCTTCTGGGCCTGCGGGGTGACGCCGCAGGTGGCGGTGCGCTCGGCGCGTCCGCCGCTCGCGATCACGCACACGCCGGCCCACATGCTCGTGACCGATGTGAGGAACGCCTCGCTCGCAGTGGGCTGACCGCGCCGGAGAGCGCCCATGCGCCCCAACGCCCTGCCGCCGTTTGATTTCGGCCTCGGGGAGGATGTCGACCTGCTGCGCGCCACGGTGGAGACCTTCGCGGCGGACGAGATCGCGCCCCGCGCCGACGCCATCGACCGGTCGAACGAGTTCCCGCGCGGGCTCTGGCCCGAAATGGGCGCGCTCGGCCTGCTCGGCATCACCGTGGAGGAGGCGTTCGGCGGCGCGGAGATGGGCTACACCGCCCATGTCGTGGCGATGGAGGAGGTCAGCCGGGCCTCCGGGGCGGTCGGCCTCTCCTACGGGGCGCATTCCAATCTCTGCGTCAACCAGGTCCGCCGCAACGGCACGGAGGCGCAGAAGCGCCGCTACCTGCCGAAGCTGATCTCGGGCGAGCATGTGGGGGCGCTCTCGATGAGCGAGCCGGGCGCGGGCTCGGACGTGGTCGCCATGTCCTGCCGGGCGGACAGGCGCGGCTCCCGATATGTGCTGAACGGCACCAAGATGTGGTGCACCAACGGGCCGGATGCGGACGTGCTGGTCGTCTATGCGAAGACCGCGCCGGACGCCGGCCCGCACGGCATCTCCGCCTTCCTGGTCGAGCGCGGTTTCCGGGGTTTCCGGCCGGGGCAGAAGCTCGACAAGCTCGGCATGCGCGGCTCCGGCACCAGCGAGCTCATCTTCGAGGATTGCGAAGTGCCGGAGGAGAACCTTCTCGGCCGCGAGAACGAGGGCGTGCGCGTGCTGATGAGCGGCCTCGACTATGAGCGCCTGGTGCTCGCCGGCGGGCCGCTCGGCCTCATGCAGGCGGCGATGGACGCGGCCGTGCCCTACCTGCATGAGCGCCGGCAGTTCGGCCAGCCCATCGGCTCCTTCCAGCTGATGCAGGGCAAGCTCGCGGACATGTATGTGACGATGAACGCCTGCCGCGCCTATGTGTACACGGTCGCGCAGGCCTGCGACCGGGGCGACACGACCCGCAAGGACGCCGCCGGGGCCATCCTCTACGCGGCGGAGAAGGCGACCTGGCTGGCGCTGGAGGCGATCCAGTGCCTGGGTGGCATGGGCTATGTCAACGAGAGCCCCGTCGGGCGCGTGGTCCGCGACGCCAAGCTCTACGAGATCGGCGCCGGCACCAGCGAAATCCGCCGCTGGCTCATCGGCCGCGAGCTCATGGAGGAGACGGGGTAGCCCGGCCATGTCTCCCGTCCCGTCCGCCCTGGACATCGCGAGCGACCTCATCCGCATGGACACCCGCAACCCGCCGGGACGCGAGGCGGAATGCGCGCATTATCTGGCCGACCTGCTCGCCGGCGCCGGGCTGGAGGTCTCCTGCCACGACTTCGCGCCGGGGCGGACGAGCCTCGTCGCCGTGCTGCGGGGCGGGGGCGGCGAGGCGGACAAGCGGAAGCCGCTCTGCTTCGGCGGGCATATCGACGTGGTGCCGCTCGGTGCGAAGGAATGGTCGGTCGATCCCTTCGGCGCCGAGATCGTCGACGACAGGCTCTACGGGCGCGGCTCGACCGACATGAAGTCCGGCGTCGCGGCCTTCGTCCATGCCGCGATGAAACTGGCGGCCGACGGGGCGCGGGGGAAAGCGGACATCGTGCTCGCGATCTGCGCCGGCGAGGAGACCGGCTGCGAGGGCTCTTCCCATCTGGGCCGCATCGGCGCCGTCGGCGAGGCCGGGGCCATCGTCATCGCCGAGCCCACCGCGAACTATCCGTTTCTCGGCCACAAGGGCGCGCTCTGGCTCAAGGTCGAGAGCGAGGGCGTCACCGCCCATGGCTCCATGCCGGAGCGGGGCGTGAACGCCATCTACAGGGCGGCGCGCGCGATAACGAAGCTGGAGGACTTCGATTTCAACGTGAAGCCGCACGAGCTGCTCGGCCGCTCCACGCTCAATGTCGGCACCGTGGAGGGCGGGCTCAACCTCAACTCGGTGCCGGACCGCGCCGCCTTCACCGTCGATATCCGCACCCTGCCGGAGCAGGACCATGCCGAGATCGTCTCCGGCCTCGAGGGCTATCTCGGCGGGGAGAGCCGGATCGCGCGCATCGTCGATGTGGGCGGCGTGCATACCCCGCACACCCACCCGTGGATCCGGGAGGTCCATGCGCTGATGGAGACGGTCCTGGACGAGGAGATCGAGCCGCGCGGGGCGCCCTATTTCACCGACGCCTCGGCCCTGACCCCGGCCTGCGGACATCCGCCGACCGTGATCCTCGGGCCCGGCGAGATGCACATGGCCCACCAGACCGACGAATACTGCCCCGTGGCCCACATTCGCCAGGCGGCGGAGATATACGAAACCCTCGCGCGCCGCTGGCGCGGCTGCTGAGAGGCGCCGCCGCCCCCGCGCTCACCGGCGCGGCATGGCGCGGAGCGCCCGCCAGACCTTCTCCGACGTGATCGGCATGTCGATATGGTCGGGCCCGTCTGCGCCGAGCGCGTCGATCACGGCATTGGCGACCGCCGCCGGCGCGGGCGTGGTGCCGCCCTCGCCGCCGCCCTTGGCGCCCAGAAGGTTGGTCTCCGTGGCGACCGCATTGTGCGCGACCTCGAAGAAGGGCAGGTCGTCCGCGCGCGGCACGGCATAGTCCATGAACGAGCCGGCGAGCCTCTGGCCGCCGGCATCGTAGGCCGCGCATTCCATCAGAGCCTGCCCGGCGCCCTGCGCGATGCCGCCATGGACCTGGCCGTCCAGCAGCAGCGGATTGACGATGAGCCCGGCATCGTCCACGGCCGTGTAGCGCACGAGGCGGACTGCGCCGGTTTCCGGGTCGATCTCGACCTCGGCGACATGGCAGCCATTGGGGTAGGCCGGCAGCGGGGTCTCGATCTCGGCGACAGCGCGCAGCGGCCCGAGCTCCAGCAGGCCGGCGCTCTCATTGCGGCCGGGCGCGCCGAAGCGCCCTTCCTCGAAGACAAGCGCCTCCGGGGCTACGCCCAGCCGGTCGGCCGCACGGCCCCGCGCCGCCGCGACGATCCTGTCGGCCGTCTGGCGCAGCAGATGCCCGCCGACCCGCATGGTGCGCGTCGAGTGGCTGCCGGAGCCCTTCTCCACCCGGTCGGTGTCGCCGGTGACGAGCCGCACCCGCTCCAGGGGAATGCCGAGCAGATGCGCCACGATCTGCGGCAGGGCGGTCTCGTGGCCCTGCCCGCTCGACTGGGTGCCGATCACGACCTCGACCGCGCCGTCTTCCGCGACGGTCATCTCCGCGCGTTCGACCGGCCAGCCCGTCGAGGTCTCGACATAATTGGCAAGCCCGATGCCCCGGAGGCGGCCGCGCCGGGCGGCCTCCCGGCGCCTTGCCTCGAAGCCCTCCCAGTCCGCAAGCCGGAGCGCCATGTCCTGGCTCCGGCGGAAGTCGCCGCTGTCATAGACGACGCCGAGCGCGTTGCGGTAGGGCAGCTCGCCGACGAGGTTGCGCTCCCGCAGCGCCACCCGGTCGATGCCGGTCTTGCGGGCCGCCTTGTCGATCAGCCGCTCCAGCACGAAGGTCGCCTCCGGCCGGCCTGCGCCGCGATAGGCGGTGACCGGCACGCTGTTGGTGAACACGCCTTTGGTGACCGTTTCGGCGGCCGGAATGTCGTAGAGGCCGGTCATCACGGTCGGCCCGCGCGCGATCGGCACGAAGGTGACGGCGTGGGTGCCGAGATTGCCGGTATTGGTGCTGCGCATGGCGAGGAAGCGCCCTTGCCCATCCAGCGCCAGTTCCGCCCCGGTCGCGAGGTCGCGCCCGTCATAATCGCCGAGGAACGCCTCGGACCGCGTGGCCGTCCAGCGCACCGGCCGCCCGAGCCGCCGGGCCGCCCAGGCGGTCAGGGTGAACTCGGGATAGAGGCTGTTGCGCGTGCCGTAGCCGCCGCCGACATCCTCCGAGACGACGCGGATGCGCTCCGGCGGCCAGCCGAAGACATGGCAGAGTTCGCGGTGGAAGCGGTTGACGCCCTGCCCGCCGGCCCAGAGCGTCAATTTCCCGGCCCCCGCATCCCATTCCCCGAGCGCCGCGCGCGGTTCCATCGGGATGCCGTTCACCCGGTTGTTGACCGTCTCGATCCGCACGACATGCGCGGCGCGGGCGAAGGCGGCCGCGACCGCTTCCGCATCGCCCTTGTAGTCGTCGACGCAGAGATTGCCGGGCGCCGCATCCCAGAGCGGGACCGCCTCCGCCGCCAGCGCCGAATGCGCGTCCGGGGCGGCGGGCAGCGGCGCATAGCGGGCCCCGACGGCCTCGGCGGCTGCGAGGGCGTCCGCTTCGGTAACGGCGACGGCCATCGCCACCGCCTCGCCCACCCGCCTGATCCGGTCCTCCGCAAGCGGCGCGAGCGGGGGATAGACCACGGGACGGCCGTCCCGGTTGGTAAGCTCGACATCCTTCGGGTTGCCCTGCGCCGGCATCGGCAGCATGCCGTCGGCGGCATAGTCGGCCGCGGTCAGCACGGCGACGACTCCCGGCAGGCGCGCGGCTGCATCCGTCTCCACCGCCTCCAGCCGCGCATGGGCGTGGGGGCTGCGCGCAAACGCGGCGTGGAGCTGGCCCGGCAGCGCCCGGTCGTCGGAGAACCGCCCGCGCCCGGTCAGCAACCGGAAATCCTCCACCCGGCGAAGCGACTGCCCGATCATCCGTCCCCGCTCCCTCTCCGCCGCCAGCTTATACCAGCGGCATCGACTTCAGACTTACGGGAAGATCACGGCCCATATCGTCGCCCCGGCCCCCGAGCCGGGGGCCATCCCTGACTCGCGCCACCGCCGCAGCCGGTGGAGAGCAGACTCATACCAGCGGCCTCGAATTGGGACTCATGTCTTCTTCTCGTCATGCCCGGACTTGTTCCACTGCTGTCCGGTTTAGGTTTGGGTCCATTGAATGGCGGTTTGGCTGTAGCATTTTGGGGGTGGGATGTTGTGTGCGATGAGGCGGTCGATGCGCTTTC
>JAJDYL010000076.1 GCA_022825195.1 Alphaproteobacteria bacterium | reverse complement strand
CCCCGGCAGGGGCGGCGGCCGGTCTATGGCGCCCGAGCCGTGCGCCAGCCGGAAGCCGGAGCCGACCAGCCGCATCGGCCCCCAGGGGCCCTCGACTTCCTGAAGGACATCGCGGTGGGCGATCTGCCGGTGGCCGACCGCGTCTGCGATGCTGCGGATGCGCGCGGACGGCGCGCCGGCCTCCTCCAGCCGGTCTTCCCAGACTTCCGCGCCGCCGTCCGCAAAGGCCGCCTCGACGATGTCGCGCAACTCGTCGGCATGGGCCGCGCGGGCGTCCCAGTCGGCGAATCGCGGGTCCTCCAGCAGGTCCTCGCGCCCGAGCGCCGCGCAGAGCGCCCGGAACTGCTTCTCGTTATTGACGGCGAGGAGGAGATGGCCGTCCCCCGCCCTGAACAGGTTGGCGGTCGGCTTGCGGCTCACGGCCTGGTTGCCGTACTGGCCCTGCAGGTGGCCGGCGACGAGATATTCCACTATCGCCGGCGACATGAAGGAAAGCGCGGCGTCGAGCATCGCCACATCGACCATCTGGCCCTTGCCGGTGTGGCTGCGCTGGAAAAGCGCGCTCGCCACGGCGAAGGCGGCGGTCATGCCGCCGATGGCGTCGCAGACGGCGAAGCCGGCCCTGACGGGCCCGGTTTCGGCATGGCCGGTAACGGACATGATGCCGGAGGTCGCCTGGATGCGCCCGTCATAGGCCGCCGTCTCCCGGTCGGGGCCGTTCTGGCCGAAGCCGGAGACCGCGCAATAGATGAGCCCCGGATTGATCTCCGAGAGCGCCTCGTAGCCGAGGCCGAGCCGGTCCATGACGCCCGGCCGGAAGTTCTCCATCACGACGTCGGCGCTCTTCGCCATGTGCCGGAGCGCGCCGACGGCGTCCGGATCCTTCAGGTCGAGCGCCAGATTGCGCTTGTTGGCGTTGGCCGACGCCCACATCGGCGCCATCGCCCGGTCCGCCCACAGTTTCGACGGCGGCGAGAACCGCATGTCCTCGCCGCCCGGCCGCTCGATCTTTATGACATCCGCGCCGAGCAGGGCCAACTGGTAGCTGCCGAACGGCCCGGCGAACACCTGGGTGAAGTCGAGGACGCGGATGCCGGAAAACGGCCTGGTCATGTTGCGGGTCCTTCCTCGCACGCTATGCTCCGGCCACCATAACGCCGAAAGGGGACATTGAGGCCATGGGCGCGCTCGACGGGGTCAGGATCGTGGAATTCGCCGGCATCGGGCCGGGGCCGTTTTGCAGCATGCTGCTCGCCGACATGGGCGCGGACGTGCTGCGCGTGGACCGGGCGGCGAATGTCGGCAGGGAAGCCGAGCACCCGAAATTCAACACCTTGCTCCGGGGTCGCAAGAACGTCGCCATCGACCTGAAGCATGCGGAAGGCCGGGAAACGGCGCTCAGGCTCTGCGACAGTGCGGACGCCATCGTGGAAGGCTTCCGGCCCGGCGTCATGGAGCGTCTGGGCCTTGCCCCCGACACGCTGCTCGAACGCAATCCGAAGCTTGTGGTCGGGCGCATGACCGGCTGGGGCCAGACCGGGCCCATCGCGCACACGGCCGGGCATGACATCAACTACATCTCGCTCTCCGGCGCGCTTTATTCCATCGGCGAGGAAGACGGCCCGCCGGTGCCGCCGCTCAACCTCGTCGGCGATTTCGGCGGCGGCGCGCTCTACATGGCCGTGGGCATGCTTGCGGGCATCGTCAGCGCGCGCGCCACCGGCAAGGGCCAGGTGGTGGATTGTTCGATGGTCGAAGGCTCGGCCTCGCTGATGACCGCCATGTACGGTGCGCTGGCCTCCGGAGCCTGGGTCGAGCAACGGGGCAAGAACCGGCTCGACAAGGGCGCGCACTACTACAATGTCTATGAAACCGCCGACGGCAAGCACATCTCGGTCGGCTCCATCGAGCCGCAATTCTATGCGCTGCTGCTCAAGCATACCGGCCTTTCCGACGCCGACCTGCCGGACCAGCTCGACCGGCCCCGCTGGCCCGAGACGCGCGAGCGCCTGCGCGCGATCTTCAAGACGAAGACCCGCGACGAGTGGACGGCGATCATGGAGCAGACCGATATCTGCTTCGGCCCGGTGCTCTCCATGTCCGAGGCGATGGAACACCACCACAATGTCTCCCGCGGCAGCTTCGTCGAGGTGGACGGCGTGCGCCAGCCGGGCCCGGCCCCGGTGTTCGAGGGCACGCCGAGCGGGATTGCCAGGGGCTCGGCGCATGCGGGCGAGCACACCGACGAGGCGCTCGGCGAATGGGGCTTCGCGGGCGCCGAGATCGCCCGGCTGAACGCCGTCGGGGCCGTCAAGCAGCGCTAGCGCGGCCCCCTCCGCCCCATGATGCCCGCGCCGGCGCCGGTCCGCACCGACATCCTGCTGATCGGCGGCGGACATGCTCATGTGGAGGTGCTCCGCCGGTTCGGCATGGAGCCGGTCCCCGGCGTAAAGCTGACCTTGGCGACGCGCGATCTGGCCACCCCCTACTCCGGCATGCTGCCGGGGCTGGTCGCCGGTCATTACAGCCACGCCGAGGCGCATATCGACCTGGCGCCGCTGGCCGCCTTCGCCGGCGCGAGACTGATCCACGGGGCGGTGACCGGCCTCGACCTCGACCGCAACGAAGCCCTGATCGACGGCCGGCCGGCGCTCGGCTTCGACGCGGTCTCGCTCGATATCGGCTCGACGCCCGCGACGGAAGGCGTCGGGGGCGCGGAACACGCGCTCCCGGTCAAGCCGGTTGACCGGTTTCTCGAACGCTGGGCGCACTTGGAGGACCGGGCGGCGAGGACCAACGGGACGTTCCGCCTCGTGACCGTGGGCGCGGGCGCGGGCGGGGTCGAACTCACGCTGGCGCTGCACCGCAGGCTTGCGGCGCGCGGCGTGGCGGCCGACAGGCTGCACTTCACGGTCGTCTCGGACAGGGATGTGATCCTGCCGGCTCACGGCCGTGCGGCGCGCCGGCGGATCGAGGCTGCGCTTCGCCGGTCCGGGATCGAGCGGCGGACGGGCGTGCGCGTCGCGGCGGTCGAGCCGGCTGGCGCCGTCATGGAGACCGGCGAGACGCTTGCCGCCGACGCGGTGGTCCTGGCGACCCCGGCGGCGCCCGCGGCCTGGGTCGCGGCATCGGGCCTTGCCGTGGACGAAAACGGCTTCGTCCGGGTAGACGGGAATCTGCGCTCCCGCAGTCACGACCGGGTCTTCGCTGCCGGCGACATCGCAGCCTTCAGTGAACGCGCCCTGCCGAAATCGGGCGTGTTCGCGGTTCGCCAGGGCCCAGTTCTGGCCGAGAACCTGCGCCGTCTGGCGACGGGCGGCAGACCCCTGCTCCGCTACCGGCCTCAAAGGCGCACGCTGGCCCTGATTTCGACCGGCGGGGGAGATGCCGTGGCGTCCCGGGGGCCGTTTGCCGCGGCGGGCGGCTGGGCGTGGCGGTGGAAGGACCGCATCGACCGGCGGTGGATGGAACGCTATCGCGACCTGCCGGCGATGTCCGAGGCGGAGGAGATGCGCTGCGGCGGCTGCGGCGCGAAACTGGCAGCCGGGATTCTGGCGCGCGTGCTGGCGAAGCTGGAGGTCGCGCCGCGCGCAGACGTGGTGGTCGGGCTCGGCGACGACGCGGCGGTCGTGCGTCCGCCGCCGGGCCGGGTTGCGGTCCGCACGGCAGACCAGTTCCGCGCCTTCATCGACGACCCTTACCTGTTTGGCCGCATCGCCGCGAACCATGCGCTCGGCGATCTTTACGCCATGGGCGCCGAACCGCAGACGGCGCTTGCGCTCGCGACATTGCCGCCAGCGCCCGAGGACAAGCTGGAGAGGGACCTGGAGGCCCTCATGCGCGGCGCGCTGGAAGTCCTGAACACAGCCGGCTGCACACTGGTCGGCGGCCATACCGCGGAGGGGGTGGAGTTGTCGCTGGGCTTCGCGCTGGACGGCCACGGGGAGGCCGACCGGCTGACCGGGAAAGCCGGGTTGCAGGAAGGCGACCGCCTCCTGCTCGTGAAGCCGCTCGGGACGGGCGCGGTCCTCGCCGCCCATATGGCCGGCCTCTGCCAGGGAGGCTGGCTGGAGGCGGCGCTCGCCGCGATGCAGCAGTCGAACAGGGAAGCGGGCAGGGTGTTGCGCGCATACGGCGCCGTCGCGGTCACCGATGTGACCGGGTTCGGCCTTGCCGGGCACCTGGCCGAGATGCTGCGCGCCTCCGGCCGGGCGGCTGTCCTCCGGCCGGACCGGTTGCCGGTCCTGCCGGGCGCCCGGGAACTCATCGCCCGCGGCGTGCGCAGCACTCTGCATCCGGCCAACGAGGCGGCGGCGGCGGCGTTCGATCCCGAAGCCTGTCCGGTGCTGTTCGACCCGCAGACGGCCGGTGGACTGCTGGCGGGCGTGGCGGGCGACCGGGCGGAAGCCTGTCTCGATGCGCTGGCCGCCGCCGGCTATGCGCAGGCGGCGGCCGTCGGCGAGGTGTTGTCAGGACCGCCCGGAGAACTCACCCTGTGGATGGACTCCGCCGTTCAGCGCCCCGGCTGTGGGACGACGCGCAGATAGGGCTTCTGCTCGTCCCAGCCGTCGGGGAACAGCTCCTTCGCCTGCTCGTTGGTGAGCGCGGGCAGGATGATGACATCGTCGCCCTGCTGCCAGTTCACCGGCGTCGCCACCTTGTGGCTGGCGGTAAGCTGGAGCGAGTCCAGGGTACGCAGGATCTCGTCGAAATTGCGCCCCGTGGACGGCGGATAGGTGATCGTCGCCTTCACCTTCCTGTCCGGACCGATGAAGAACACGGAGCGCACCGTCACCGTCTCGGCGGCATTGGGGTGGATCATGTCGTAGAGCGTGGACACGTTCCGGTCATGGTCGGCGATGATCGGGAAATTGACCGCCTGGCCCTGAGTCTCCTCGATGTCGCTCGCCCATTCGCGGTGGCTGCCGAGCGGGTCGACCGACAGGCCCAGAATGCGGCAGTTCCGTTTCTCGAACTCACCCTTCAGGCGCGCCGCTGCGGCGAGCTCGGTCGTGCAGACCGGGGTGAAGTCGGCGGGATGGGAGAACAGGATGCCCCATCCGCCGCCGAGATAGTCGTGGAAGGAGACTTCGCCGTCGGTGGTTTCCGCGGTGAAGTCCGGGGCATCGTCGCCAAGACGCAGAGACATGGTGTGCCACTTTGGGTCGAATTTAGGACCGTAAGTGGCACTGGGGGCAAGAGCGCTGCTTTCCTCGCAAGTGACTGCTTCATAGGGACTTTCTGGAGACGATGCAAGACCGGGTGCATCACTTTGTTTGCCGGGAGAGCCGGTTTGCATCTGCAAATTGGGGATTTTCGGGGTTCGTCGAAGCGCGGCCGTGGATCCGCAGAGCGCTCCCCGGCCGCGCCGCAGATGTCCGGATACGGCATGGATGGGGTGCTCCGAAACCGGGCGGGAACACGCATGGTCGTCCGTGCTCGCCGGGAGGATGGCAGACTGGTGATTCCTGAGGAATACAGGGGGCTGACGGCAGCGGCGCACGGCCTGTGTCGCAGCGTCGTTTGCGGGCACTTGCGGGGATTCCGCCTCGGGTTCGCGGATTGGGCATGTTGCGGTGCTTCCGGGGAGCGGGAACGGCGGATTCCCGGCGCGCGGCGCGCGCGCGGCGAACACATTGATACAGCATTGATGCGGCGCGCGCGGGGTACGCCGGAAAACGCACGGCGCGCGCTGCCGATGCGCTCATGCGGCGGCGTGTTCGTACGTGGCTGCCGGCGATTGTGCCGGACGAAACCGGGCTGCCGGCCATGCGTCACGCGGGAGGGTGAAGCGCGGCCGTGCCGACAGGATCCATTGTTACGGCGGATTGGCGGCGCTGGCGCGCGCTCCGCGTCATTGCCCGGTTTGCGGGGATTTCGCTTTGAAATCGAAGATTGTGGATTTTATGGTGCTCCCGGAGAGTTCGCCGGGGAGTCCCGTTCTGGGACTGGCCGGGAAAGGAGACATCCCCGGGGGGCACCTTGCCAGCATGGATATACCATGGATGCGGTGCTCCGGATGTTTGCGGGGAAACGCATGTTGCGTTGCCCGCGGTCCACGGAGGGAGAGGCGGTTTGGCTGGGGATGACGGCAGGAAGAGGCCGCGCTCGGTGATGGCGACCGACAGCGAGTGGCGCCTGGTGCGCGGCCGGGCGGAAAGGGCGGGGATGTCGGCCTCGGAGTTCCTGCTGTCGCGCGGGCTTGCGCCTGCGGAGGCGGCGGCCGGGGACGGCGGGCTGCCGGCGGCGGCGCAGCGGCGCCTTGCGGTCGATCTGCGCCTTCTTTCGCTGGCGGAGCGCCTGCGGCTGGCGCAGGAGGGCCGGGAAGGCGTCTGGCGGCGTCTGGTGGAGGAAGCGGAAGCCTCTGTGGCGGAGGACGAGAGGGAGGGATGAGATGGACGCGGGCTGGCGATACTGCGCCGGTTGTCTGCAAATGCCGGTTGCAGCGCGCCCCGGCGTCCATGGATTTCGTGGAGCGCGCGCGTGATGCTGGACGCGCTCCCTGGAGGGTTCGTGGAATCCGTGGGACGCGGCCGTGGGTTCCGCGGAGCGCGCCCGTGGGCGCCAGCGCCCGCGTGTCCGGAGCCCCTGGGCGCCATGCCGGGGCGCTAGCGCCACGGTGGCGTCCGCGCGGATTTTCCGCAATGAAGACAGTCGCGTGTAGGTGACGGTCAGGAAGTGCATTTATTTGCTGAAGTCGGCAGGTGATCACGTCACCGCCGTATCCAGCGGTCTGGTGTTGGAGGCCTTCTTCGGCGGAGCTGTGGGTAACCAGCCCGCCGCAGCGACCGTCGAGGAGT
>JAJDYL010000082.1 GCA_022825195.1 Alphaproteobacteria bacterium | reverse complement strand
GACCTTCAGGTTATGAGTCTCGCGGAGTTTCATCCCGTTGAGGGAGCTTGAGACCCCCTTGATGGAACATAACGATGAATAATCAATATCTTATATGCTGTCTCGGGTCCCGTCTACAGGAACTCTTGACCTCCTGAAACCCCCTGAGTTTGATTTCTGGTGTTGACGCATGTGTTGACGGATTGCCCGCTGGGTGGCACGATGCGTCCATGCAGTCGAAAGCGGGAAAGCGCACCGCCAAGGTGCGGACGACGCTCACCAAGCGCTCCGTGGAAGCGCTCCGGCCGGCCGAGAGAGCGTGGATCGCCTGGGACGACAAGCTGACCGGCTTCGGCGTTCGCATCCATCCGGCGGGCACCAGGACCTTCATCGTCAACTACCGCGCCGGCGACGGCGGCAGGAAGGCACCCAACAAGCGCGTTTCGCTCGGCCGCTTCGGTGCAATCACCGTCGACCAGGCGCGCAAGCGGGCACAAGAGATCCTCGGCAAGGTCGCGGGCGGCAGCGACCCGGCGGAGGAGCGCGCCGAGGCCCGCAGCATGCCGACGCTCGGTGAGGCCTTCGAGGACTACATGAAGGCCAATCCCAACCGGTCGAAGCGCACCGACGAGCTCTACCGCTACGAGGCGAACCGCTATCTGGCCGACTGGCTCGCCCGTCCCCTCGACCGGATCACCCGCCGGGATGTCGAGGCTCGCTTCAACGGCATCACCGCCGACCACGGATGGTCGCCGGCCAACCGGGCGATGTCGCTGCTGCGATCGATCTACCGCCGACCCTGCGTCGACCAGGAGGGGCTCCGTAACCCGGTCGATCTCTGGCTCGCGGGCGGCGGCAAGTTCCACCGCAAGGCGCGGCGCAAGATTTCGGCGCCGGCCGAGGTTCTGCCGTGCTGGCGCAAGGGGATCGAGGCCGAGGTCAACAACCCGGCGATCCGCGACGCGCTCTGGTTCGGGCTCTACACCGGCATGCGGCGCGAGGAAGTGTTGACGCTCCGCTGGGAGCGGGTCGACATGAATTCGCTCACGTTCCGCGTCGAGGAGACCAAGACCGGCGTCCCCCTGGAGCTTCCCATCACCCGGCAGCTCGCGGAAATACTCGAACGTCGCTGGGTCGCCGCCGGAGAACTGCCGGACGGCGTTCGCGATTGGGTGTTCCCCTCCGTTACCAGCGCGACCGGGCACGTCCAGGACCCGCACCATCTCTACGGGCGCATCAGCGAGGCGGGTGGCACGAAGTTCTGGTTCCACGGCCTGCGCAATTCCTTCATCACCGTCGCCGAGCGCGAGCTGATGCTGCCGCCCTCGCTCACCAAGCGGCTGGTCAACCACGCCCGGCCCAACGACGTCACCCAGGGATACGCCGCCGACTGGACCGTCAATCAGCTTCGCGGGCCGGCGCAGAGGATCGCCGATCGGATCGAGGCCTTGATGACATCTACGGAATCGGTTTCAGCATCAGGATAAGCGGCCAGTTCGTCGCCAGGGTTGCGCCGGTCGGGCAGCAGCAAGCGGTCCAGATCGAGGCGGTCGTTCTCGACGTAATCTCTGGCGATCATATCCTCGAGGCGGCACGCGATGGCGACTCAAGGCGGAGCCGGTCGGTCGGGTCGAAGAGATCTTGCCAGCCCATGACGAACGCTGCCCAGCCGGCCTCTGCCGGGTCGGCGTCCTTGAACCGACGTGCGGGCCGATCGGAATCCGCAGCCGGTCAATCCGACTGCCGTCGTTTAATCCCGTGCCAGCGACGACTGAATTCGAAAGAAATCCCGGATCACTCTTTCCATGTCGATCCGGGCGGACAGAAGGGCACCGTGGGCGACCTGGTTGCGGACGTTGTAAAGTTCCATGGTCCTCTTCCAATCGTCGCTGCCCTTATCGATGACCAGAGTCAGTCGGTTCTCGAAGCTCAGGCCCGAGAGCCGGCGGTCCTCCGGATTGTAGAGCGACCACGCGCGGCGGTGCCGCCAATCCTCGTGCGATTGCCCCTCGCGGATTGCCTCCCGGCACGCCTCCTCAATGTCCGCCTCCAACTGGCCCCACGCAAGCACGAAGTACGCCTGATCGTTAATCCTCTGCTCCCGATCGACGGGAGCAGGTGCCGGATCCTCGCCAGTCCTGTCCTCCGTTTCGCGCAGACTTCGAAGACGGAGATCCATCTGCTCGTACACGTCCGCAATGGCCTGAAGATCGCTCACTGAAGGATGCGCCGGAGCCAATCGCGTGTCACCGCTTCGCGGTCGCACCGCCGCTCCGCGCGGGAGACCTCCCAGCTCGGCTGCTCGAAGTTGTCGGCGGTATCCATGAGGTAGTAGTAGCGCCCGTCGTGCTTGAGATCGATCCGGCCGTTCTCCCCGATGATCCACAGGGCGTGCGGCTCGAGCCTGGCGACGTGACCGGCGCGGTCGCGGAGTTCGAGCGTCGGCATCCGTTTCGCATCCAGACCGAACTTGCGCATCAACGGCTCGTGCATCACGACCGCGTGGCCCCTGCGGGCCTCCCACCCATCCGGCAGCCACTCACCGATCGCGGCAAACAGCTCGTTCACGCGCTCTTCCCAATCCTCTACGCGGCGCCGGATGTGCGCCGCATCGACCGTATCGCTCGTGACGTCTTCGAGAACCGTACCCATCGAACCCATCTCCGCTGCCGCCCGTGGGGCGAGACCTTCCATTGTTCGCGCCTCGGCGGCGCCTGAATAACTAATATGGGGCATCGGGTGGCGTTTCAACATCGCCAACGGCTTCTTGCACGAGGGTGCCGCACTTCGCCCTTGCCGCCCTCGTAAACGGCGACCTCGCCGCCGGGACCGATTTCGCCGCTCATCCCGCTTCGCGGCCGCCGTCCCGACTCCGCCATTCGTCCGCTATCGGTTCAGCGCGTCCTTCAGCGTCTTACCGGCCCTGAACGACACCCCGGACGACGGGCCGACGGCGATGCGCTCGCCGGTCCGCGGGTTCCTGCCCTCGCGGGCCGGCCGATCCTTTCTCGCAAACCTGCCGAAGCCCGTGACGGCGACATCCTCCCCGCGCGCCAGCGCCTCCGCCATGGAGGCGAACACGACGCCGACAGCCGCCTCCGCCGTCTGCCTCGCGACACCAGCCTCGCCCGCGACGCGCTCCACGATGTCCTTCTTGTTCATGGCCTTCCCTCCTTCAGATGCGCGTTCGCCAGCGATCGCCATTTCCGCCGCCATTCCCCGCTACCCCGGCGGCTCCGTCAGAACGATATCGTAATCGTCGAGCGCGTCGAGGAACTCGACATGGCGAATCAGGTCGTCGACGCCGAGCGCCCTCAGCTTGCCGAAGGCCCGGTCGAAGACGGCCACGCAGCTATCGCCCGTGAATCTCGACGCGAACACAAATCCGTCCGCCTCCGGCACCTCGGCGTGCACGGCCGCCGACAGCGCGCGGCCCGCCGCATGGTTGCCGTCGTGCGCCACCGCGCTCGGCGCGCCGATGCGCACCGGCCCGTCGCCGCGCAGGTCGATCAGGCCGAGAGGTCCGGTTGAGCCTATCGACACAACCAGCCGGGCTTCGACCTCGCTCCGCGGGAGTTCGCGCCGCTGGCGGCGCGCGAAGCGGTTGCGCCCCAGCGTCTCCCAGAACGCACAACGCACCGCATCCGACGCATACAGAACCGCATAGCGTTCCCGCGGGTCGCTGAACCGACTCGGCGCGGGCGCCGCCCCCAGCGGTGTCGGGCGGCGGTCGTGGTGGATCACGCGGAAGACGCGCCCAAGGCGGACATCGCACAGCCGCGAGCGCAGCCGCTCCGGATCGTAACCGCCGGTCACGCAAGGTCGCCCTGGCGGTCTCCCTCCGCGGCCTTCGCCACCCGGTCGATCTCGCCGCCGGCCAGCAGCGCCAACGGCGTCGCCCCGTCGAGCGAGGACCGTTCCGTCGTGAGCCAGACCCAGGCGGCATAGCCGTCGTCGAACAACCCCGTCACCCGGTCGAGACCGTCGAACGGCCGGCCCCGTGCATCGAGCTGTCCCGCCGGGAACACATGGCCGCGCCTCGCGCCCCGCCAGCCCACGATCCGGCCCCTCTTCAGCCAGTCATGCACCGACTGGCGCGTCTTGAGCCCGACCCGCGCGGCCAGTTCGTCCGAGGTCAGCAGCGTCTCCGGCGGACCTGCGCGGGTTCGCGCCGCCATCCGTCCGTCCGCCACCTCGTCATCCACCAGGCGTGGCTCGGCGCTCGCGACGATTTCAACCCTGGACCGACCGTCGTCGTCCAGCGTCAGAACATCGGCCGCCACCGCCAGCGCCGAGCGCACGGCATCGGGATGGGCGACCAGCGCCGCCACATGCGCCGGGCTCAGGCGGCCCGCTGCCTCATGCAGCACACCTTCCAGCTCGCGCACCTTCGCTCCGCCGGATCGGGCCATGGCAGTCCTCCAGGACAAAGGATGCTTCGTTCCGATAGTGGTCTATACCGTCTGTTCGGTCAATGAGCCGTTCGTGCGGGGCAGCAGGGGCGATCGGGCGGCCATGAAGCGCTTCATTCGCCGGGCGCTCGTGCAGCGGTCCATCCCGCCGCTGTCCGCCGCCGATTCCACCGCCTGTCCGCTGCGCCGCCGTCCTGCCGCTGTCTCCATCCGCGCGCTCCGCACCGACGAGAGGGGAGGCTTGGCCGTGAGCGGGGCGGCGGTCGGCGCTTCGGAGGGCGGGGCGTTTGCCGCCGATTTCCACCACGGCACGATGGAGACGGCATCATGAGCGCAGCGATCGCATTGCCCGGCAACACCGCGGCGACCTTTCTCACCCATTTCTTCGGACCCGGCCTGGCCGACGATCGCTATGCGGTCGAGAAGTTC
>JAJDYL010000108.1 GCA_022825195.1 Alphaproteobacteria bacterium | reverse complement strand
CGATGCGTGGGGTGTGGACGAAAAGCCCGCCCCGGCGGGTCGGAATGACGATGCGCGATGGATGAGCGATGGGGGAATCGACGCCGGAGAACCCGACGGATGGGAGCCGCCACGGCGATTGAGTGGCGGGCGGTGCGGCCGGAGCCGCAGGCAGTGGTGCGCAGCACGCTGCCGGAGGCGATGGCGATGCTGACCGCCTCGGTGCCGGCACTGCTGCACGGCGCAGTGCGGAGGCTGGTGTCCGGCGAAGCCGGCACCGGCGACGTACGGAGTGCTGCCGCGGCAAGCCGAGGCGATGCCCGCTGCCGGCGCAGCCGGCCAGGGCGAGCGAGGCGAGGTCGCCGACGAGCGCGGCGCGCAGCGCCGTCGCGAGGAGTGGACGGCGGGCTGGCGGACGATGCCGTCGAACATGGCAACGAACGCGTCGGCCCGGCAGCGGCGGCGAGCGCAGCAAGGCGCCGGGCAAGCGGAGCGCGCAGCGACCGCAGGGAGCGGAGGCGCGAGGGATTGCAGTGGAAATTGGAGCGAGCGCAGCGAGCGGAGATTGGAACGGAAAGCCCGGTCGCGAAGCGACGCGCCCGGACTCACCGTACCGTTCCGCAAACCGGCCAGCGTCATCGGCACCATCGACTGCATCACCGTCTGGACCATCGTCGTCGGCTCCAACGGCAGGATCGACGTCACCGCGATCGCCATCATCGCCGCCGGCATCATCGCCACCAGCATCACCGGCATCATCACCGCCGCCGCGGCGACCACGAGCGCTGGCGTCATCGGCGGCAGTCTGTCGTGCTGCGGGGGAAGAGCGGCGGAGCCGCCGCGGAGCGCGGCGCCGCAGGCGCCCGCGCGACGCGAAGGCGTGCCGCGCGGCGGTGGCGTAGCCGTGGCGTCCGACCAAAAAGGGGGAGCGGGCCGCGCCGGTGAGCGACGCGGCCCGCGATGCGCTGCGGCCTATGCGGTGCAGCGCTGGACCGGGATGCCGAGCTGCCGCGCCCGGTCGACGAGGTTGTCGGTGATGCCGCTGCCGGGGAACGCGATGACGCCCTTCGGCAGCAGGTTCAGCAGCTCCTCGTTGCGCCGGAACGGGGCCGCCCGTCCGTGCGCGGTCCAGTCGGGCTTGCAGACCACCTGGTGGACGCCGTTGCGCTCGGCCCACCGCGCCGCGACCTTCTCGACGCCGGGGCCGCCGCCGTGCGCGAGGACGATGTCGTCGTACTTCGCCTTCACGTTGTCGAGGCGCGCGATGACGGCGCCGGGGTCGCGGACCTCCTTGCCGCCCGCGATGGCGACCAGCGTGCCCTCGGGCAGGTGCGCGCGGGTCTCGCGGTCCTTCCTCGCGCGCATGAAGTCGCGCGCGTCGATGCTGGCGGCGGTGAGCTTCCCGGTCTGGCTCGTGTGCGAACCGTGTCGCGGACGCCAGACCTCGCCGGTCTCTGCGCGGTACTGCCCGGCCACCGCGTCGCGCATCTTCTCGAACGCGTCGCGCCGGTCGCCGAGGTTCTGCGCGCGGTCGGTGACCAGCTCCAGCTCGCGGGACTTGACCTCGGTGCCGTCCTGCGCGGATTGCAGGTCGCGCAGCTCCGGGCTGAGCCGGTCGATGCTGCGGTCGAGGCGCCGCACCTGGGCGTCGAGCATGTGGACGAAGCCCCACAGCAGGCTCTCGCGCTCGTCGGCGAGCTGGAAGCCGTCGGGTGCGACGCCTTCCGCGACGATGCGGAACGCTTCGCTCACCGCTGCGGTGGCGTCGTCCTCGTCCCAGACCTCGCGGGGGTCGAACTCGCCGCGCTCAGGCGTCGCGCCGAAGAGCTGCGCCTGCTCGCAGATCGCCGCGGTGGCTGACTGGTTCTCGGTGTCGATGCTGTCGATGTCGAACATGACCGTCTCCTTGTTTGCGTGAGCCTTGTGGCCCGGAAGCGCCGGGGCGTTCGTCTCCCGACGTGTGCTCATTGGTTCACGCGCGCGCAGGGGAGCCACCGGGGCCGCAGGGCATGACCCGTCGGTGTGCGCGAGTGGTGCGGGCGCAGGGAGCGAAGCGACTGAGCCACGGTCGCGCGCGCCGACGGGTCTAGGCGCGCCAGCGCCGTTGCCCTGCGAGTCCCGGCCGGAGCGAAGCGGAGGACCCCGCAGGGGTTGGCGCACTGAGCACGTGTGGGACAATGGGCATACGTCGGGAGGAGTGCCCATTCCCCCATTGCCGTTCCTGGCAAGCGGAGCGCGCAGCGACCGCAGGGAGCGGAGGCGCGAGGGATTGCAGTGGAAATCGGAGCGCAGCGGAGATTGGAGCGGAAAGCCCGGTCGCGAAGCGACGCGCCCAACCTTTCCCTCGGAAGCCGCACCACCCGCCGCGCTTGCGATGACCAACCGACACCGCCGCCCTCACGCCGCATCGGCGCTGTAGAGGTCGTCGTCGGAAGAGGCGAGGACGGTCTCCTCCGGGATGGTGTCGCGCAGCACGATGATGTCGTTGCCCACGGGCGTCTTAATGGCCTCGTAGAACGCGGTCCAGGCGTCGTCCCTCTCCTTGTGGGCGGAGAGCACGTTTCCCGGAAGCAGGTCCGTCTCCAGGGCGTAGAACACGGTGGCATCGACCACGACGACCTCGTAACGGGGCGCGATGTCCGGGTCGCTCTGCCACAGCGTGGCGCCGGTGTAGCGGTCGAGGACGACGGTCTTGAGCTCGGGGTGTTCGCGGACGCGGCGCTTCGCTTCGTCCCAGGCGGCGCGCTTCTCTTCGATGCGCGACGGCGGGTCGAAGAGGTCAATCCAGTCCTCGTCGATGGTGCGGATGACGTAGCGCGGCGCCATCGGGGGGCTGCTCGGGTTCGCGGCGGCGTCCATCGTCTGTCTCCTCTCTCCATTGGGGGCCTTGCCCATCTCCCCGCTCTCCTCTTCCTCCCGCGAGGCGGAGGCGGGACGCCAGCGGCGCACGCGCCCGGCGAGCGGCGCGTCCTCGCGGCGGAAGGCGCGCACCGGCTCCGGCATCCGGCCGAGCCGGTTCGCGCCGACGTCGTCGCGGCCGATGCGTGGCGCGCGCAGCGCGCACGCGAGGCCCGGCCGGCAGCGGGCTCGAAGCCGGCGGCAGAAAAAATGGGCGACCGCCGAGACGGCCGCCCGAGTTGGGAGGGAGGAGAGAGGACGGATTCCTAGAACGGAATTTCTTCGGTATCGAGCGACTGCGCCGGGGCGCCGCCGGCCGGCATCGCCTCGCCGTTCGCGGGGGCGGTCCCGGCCGCGGCCTGCGCGCCGTTGCCGTTGGCCCCGTTCGGCTTGTCCAGGAATTGCACCTTGTGACCGGGGACGACCATGATCTCGGTCGAGAAGCGGTCGCTGTCCTCGCCGTCCTTCCTCCAGCGCCGGGTTTGGAGCTTGCCCTCGGCGTGGACCAGGCGGCCCTTCTTGGCGTGCCGCTCCAGCATGTTGATGAGGCCGTCCTGGAAGGTGACGACGCGATGCCACTCGGTCTTGTCGACCCGCTCGCCGCCGGCCTGCCTGTTGATGTACGACTCGTCGGTCGCGATGCTCAGGTTCGCGACGCGCCCCCCGCTGGGCAGGTGGTTGACGGTGACGTCGGCGCCGAGGCGGCCAATCAGTTCGACGCGGTTCAATCCGAAGCTCATGACGATGCTCCTTCAGTTCTGGATGATGACGATGGTCGAGCGGGCGGGACCGGAGAACGCTCTCTCCAGCCCCTTCCCGCTCACCCTTCTCTGAAGCTCTCCTCTACCTCCTGTCCGCCGCGGCCTCTCGGTCGGGGCAGCGCCGGGCGAGGTCGTCGGCCAGCGCATCGCGGACGGCGCGGGCGTCGAACCCCAGCTCGGCCAGCAGCTCGCCAGCGGTCGGGGTCACGGGGTCGAAGTCGGAATCGAACATGGCGGAAGCCTCCAGTGCCGCGCCCGGCGCCGAGGAAGACCGCCTCCCTCTCCACCACCGAACGCTCGCCCTGCGCTCGCTTGACTCCGGCTCTCCAGCCGGGTGACGGGCACGGTCGGATGCGGGAAGCGCGGCGGCGGCGCGGAGGGTGGCCGCACGGGTCGCGACGCCGGGGCGTGGCGAAGCCCGCCCGCGGCGGCGGGCCCCGCGGCCTCGGAGCGGCCCCGCCGGCGAGGGGCTCAGTGCACGGTGGGCCCGTACCCGGCCGCGCGGCGCATGAAGCGCTGCGCGATCGCGGTCCACGCCGCGTTGTCGAAACCGAGACGGCGGTTGAGCCGGTCGCACAGCAGGACCCCGTGGTCTGGCGTGAGCGCCACCAGGGCGGTGGGAATGGCGACGGTCATGTCCTCGACGAGGATGAGAATGCGGCAGGGGTCGTCGCCGCAGGCGGGTTCGGGGCAGAAGACGTAGGCGGGGTCCTCGGGCAGCGTGTCGGCGCTCATGGGC